>JAFTPY010000354.1 GCA_017463035.1 Lachnospiraceae bacterium | reverse complement strand
TCGGTATCATTCTCTCCCGCCACGAGACTGTATTCGTAACTGATTCGGCGTCCCGTCTTTTCAAAATAATAATCACAGGCAGCAAGCACATCCTTTAAGGCATAACGATTTGCTACCGGCATCAAACGCTTTCTCGCCTCGTCATTGGGCGCATGCAAGGAAAGAGCCAGGGTAACCGGCAGGCCTTCCTCCGCAAAACGTCGCATATTCTCCACAATTCCGCAGGTGGACACCGTAATATTCCGGATACTCATGTTCTGCCCTTCCGGTGCGGAAATCAATCTTAAAAACTTCACCAGATTGTCATAGTTGTCCATCGGTTCTCCGGTGCCCATTACCACCACGTTGGAAACCCTCTCCCCGGTCAACTCCTGAATGCGGTAAATCTGTTCCAGCATTTCGGAGGGTAAAAGATTACGTTCCAGTCCGCCCAAGGTAGATGCACAAAACCTGCATCCCATCCGACAGCCCGCCTGAGACGAAATGCAGACGGAATTTCCATGCTTATACTTCATAAATACGCTTTCAATCACTTTATCATCCGGTAAAGCAAACAAAAACTTTACGGTTTCATCCTGTGCGGATGCCAGTCGTTTTACTTCTCTCAGAGAAACAATCGTATACTGCTCCTCCAGCGTTTCCCGCAAACCTGCGGAAAGATTCGTCATCTGAGAAAATTCGGTTACGCCCCGTTTATGAAGCCAGTCAAACACTTGCGCCCCACGAAACTTCTTTTCCCCCAGCGCCAATAACGCCTCTGTCAGCTCTGTCATTGAAAAAGACTTGATGTCCTTTTTTTGCTCCTGCATTCTCTGTTACCTCATGCCTTTTTAAATCTTGCCACAAAGAATCCGTCGGTCTTATGTACACCCGGAATCATTTGAAGATAACCGTCCTTTGTGGTTTCCGTATGCAACTCCTTGGAAAGAAACGGCTCCAGACTTTCCGGAAGCATTCCGCATTTTTCCTTCAGAAATACATACCCTCCCATATTTTCCTCTTTATTTAACGTACAAGTGGAAAAAACCAACGTTCCTCCCGGTTTTACATACCGTACCGCATTTTTTAAAATTTCTTTTTGCAGTACGCAAAGTTCCTCTTCCTGTTCCGTCGTCATAAACAACTTAATATCCGGCTTTTTCCCGATAATCCCGAGACCGGAACAAGGCACATCCGCCAATACCACATCGTAGCCTTCCTCATCCTCCGGGCAAAACACGGTAGCATCTGCCTGCCGGACTGTTACATTGTCCGTACGGCAGCGCTCTTTATTTTCACGCAAAAGCATTACTTTTGCAGCCGTAAGGTCTCTTGCTTCTACCGTTCCGTCTCCCTGTGACAGCAGTATATCCGCCGCCATCATGGTTTTCCCGCCGGGTGCTGCACACAAATCCAAAACCCTTTCATTTCCGGAAAGTCCCGCCGCCAGTACCGCCTGCATGGAGCTTTCGTCCTGAATATAAAACAAGCCTTCCGAAAAACCCGGCAATCGTTCCGGCGAATCCATTCCGGAAAGTCTGAGGGCATCCTTTGAATAAAAACCCTCATCTACAGTTACATCGGCATCCGAAAGCAAATTCTTTAGCTCATTCGTTCCGGTAATATGTGTCATACACCGAACGGAAATCGAAGAGTCCGCTTGCAAAAACGCTCCGAAAATCTGCTCCGAAACATCGTCTCCGTACTGCTTGCACATCTGTTCTACAATCGTAGTCGGCATGGAATATTTAACGGAAAGGTATTTTCTTCTGTCCTTTTTCACATCCGGATACGGGATTTTTTCCGCTCTGGCCACCGCCCGGGCTACTCCGTTTACAAAACCGGACAATCCCGTGAAACCGTATCTCTTTGCCAGCTTTACTGCCTCGTTGCATGCCGCGCCGTCCGGAATTTTATCCATATACAAAAGCTGGTAAACCGTCATCCGTAAAATCACCGCAATGGCAGGCTTCATTTTTTTGACCGGCGTTTTCGAAAAAGAGTCGATAATGTAATCCAACTCTATCAAACGTTCCAGACAGCCTTCAAACAATCTTGTTGCCAGTGCCCGCTCTCTTTTCTCTTCGATTTTTTCTAAATATTTTCCTTTTACCGCATGAGAAAACTGCTTGTCCTTACATACCGCAAGCAACATCTTCACAGCAGCATCTCTTGCCGTAAGAGATTTCGTTTCTTCCGCAGCCATCCTAATCTCTCCTTCTGCGTGCAATCAGCAACAAACGTAACAACTGCAATGCGGAAGCCGCCGCAGCCGCCAGATAGGTGTACGCTGCCGCCCGTAATACTTTTTTCACCTTCGGAAGTTCCTCGGACATTACCATTCCGCTGTTTCCTAAAATTGCCACCGCTCTGGAGGAGGCATTAAACTCCACAGGAAGGGTTACAAACTGAAACAGTACCGCAAAGGAAAACAAAAAGATTCCGATGGGAACAAGTGTATTATGCATTCCCAGTAATAATCCGATAAAAAACAGCGGCATGGATAACGTATTTCCGAAATTTACAATCGGTACAAGAAAATGACGTAAACGTAACGGGACATAGGATTCATGGTCCTGTATGGCATGTCCGCACTCATGAGCCGCCACGCCTACCGCCGCAACGGATGTACTGTTGTATACCGTATCCGAAAGCCGCAATACCTTCGCCGAAGAATCATAGTGGTCCGTAAGATTTCCCGCTACCCGCTCGATTCTCACATCATAAATCCCTGCATCATGTAAGATTCGTTCCGCCGCTTCGTAAGCGGTAATTCCTCTCATGGCTAACACCTTGGAATACTTGGAAAATGTACTTTTCACACCGGCAGATGCCCATATAGACAATGCTGCGCCGATGAGTACCAAAAAATACGTCCAATCAAAATACATACCGTAAAACCTCCGTTCCCATTGCTTTTCCTTTACCTATTACGGAAATCAACTACCGAAAACCACTCCCGGAGTAAGCGGATACCCGCGAAGATACTCCTCCGAAGTCATACGGCGCTTGCCCTCCGGCTGAAGCTCCTTTATCTGTAACACGCCGTCTCCCGTCATAATCCAAAGCATGCCGCCTTCTACAGACACTAAGGTTCCGCACGGACACGGTTCAAACTTTTCGTAGGATACGGAAGCACTCCAAAGCTTCATCATTTTTCCGTCCTTGTAAGTATATGCACTCGGCCACGGATTTAAACCGCGGATATAACGTTCCAACTTTTCCGCAGGTTCCGTAAAATCAAGTTTACCGAGCTCCTTGCGCAACATCTTCGCATAGGTATGCTCCTCATGATTTTGAGGCGTATAAACCGCTGTCCCATCTTCAATCTGCTTAATCGCCGAAAGAAGCAACGGCCCGCCTGCCGCCGCCAGCTTATCGTGAAGACTGCCGCCGGTTTCTTCCTCCGTAATCGGAATTTCTATCGTACAAATCATATCACCGGTATCGATTCCTTCATCCATCCGCATAATGGTAATCCCGGTTTTTTCCTTACCGTCCAAAATCGCCCACTGAATCGGTGCCGCTCCGCGGTATTCCGGTAAAAGCGATGCATGCACATTAATACAACCGTACTTCGGCAAATCTAAAATCTCCTTTGAAACAATCTGACCGAAGGCTGCCACCAGAATAATATCCGGAGCGAGCGCGCGAAGCTCTGCCACGGACTCGGGAGCTTTCACTCGTTCCGGCTGCAATACCGGAATTCCGTGTTCTTCCGCCACCAGCTTTACCGGGGACTTTGCCAGTTCCTTACCTCGTCCCTTCGGGCGATCCGGCTGTGTTACCACCGCAATGATTTCATGTTCGGAGGTAAGCAGACACTTCAATACTTCGGCCGCAATCTCCGGTGTACCCATAAAAACAGCTCTCATGATATTCCTCCCGTTACTCCTGCGGAACCACGTCGTGAAGTTCGCCTTCTACCTTTTCTACATATACCACTCCGTCCAAATGGTCAATCTCGTGGCAAAGTGCCCGCGCCAACAGCTCGTTTCCGGTCAGCTCAATCGGCTGCATTTTTAAATTATAGGCACGTACCGTTACTTCGTTCGGTCTGGTTACACAGCCGGACTTTCCCGGAACACTGAGGCATCCCTCCTCACCGCTCTGGGTACCGGACATGGCAATAATCTCCGGATTTATGAGTACGATCGGCTTATCCCCTTCCGGAGATACATCGATAACAACAATTCTCTTTAACACACCGATCTGCGGAGCTGCCAAGCCTACACCGTTTGCGGTATACATGGTATCCAGCATATCATATGCCAATTCCTTAATCTTTTCATTTACTTCCGTTATCGGCTTTGACACCTTCTGTAATATCGGATCTCCTAAGGTTCTGATTTTTCTTAATGCCATTTTTTTATCCTCCTGTTAT
>JAFTPY010000353.1 GCA_017463035.1 Lachnospiraceae bacterium | reverse complement strand
ACAAGGTCCGGTGGACTTTGGTTATGCACGGACCGAAGCGGAGCGAAGACAGTGCGAAGTACGGGCCTACACGAGCAACTACGGGAGATTTTCCCGGAAAAACCGAAGTGCATTTTTATAAAAGATTTTCTCGATTTGAAAGTCGGTAAGTCCGGCTTTTTTTAATAGGTCTTCCAAATGAAAGAGCTTTGTTACATCCGGAATGATCCGGTTTCCGGGGGTGCCGTCGAAATCCGAGCCCAGAGCCAAGGTGTCGGAGCCGGCCACGGAAAGGATGTGCTTTACATGCCGGACCAGGGCATCGGAGATATCCCGGTCTGTACGGATGTTATCGGCAAGAAACGGTTCATGCAGGCAGAGCCCTGTCAAACCTCCCCGTTGCGCCAGAACCCGTAACATATCGTCGGAGAGGTTCCGGGGAACGTTGCAGACGGAGCGGGTGTTGGAATGGCTGGCAAGGAAGGGCTTTTTGCTGTGGACCGCAATGTCGTAAAAACCCCGGTCCGACAAATGGGAAACATCGAGGATGATGCCCAGACGTTCTGCTTCTTCAAGAAAGTCCAAACCTTGTAGGGTAAGGCCGATGTCTGTTGCATCGGCCTTCAGAAGGGGAGCGGTATAAGGAGAGATGCAACCTTCCGGGGAGGGGGCTTTGTTAACTGCGGAACCGGCAAGTATGGTGGAATAATCCCAGGTGAGTGTAGCAATGCGCACCCCGAGAGAGTACAAATCGGAAAGCAAGGCTGCCGGCTTACTGCCTAAACAGCTTTCCTCCAAGGTAAGAAGGGCACCGGTTTTATTTTGGCGGAGACAGGCGGCAAGGTCGGAACGGGTTTTGATTTGCATCATACTTTTCTCTGCCTTTGACAGAATGTGCCGGAAACAGTCGTATTGTTTCTGTACCGAAGAAAGAGGAGGTTGGTCGTGAGATTCGCACAGGTCGGTAAAAAATGCAAAGCATTGTAACATGCAGCGGCTTTCTAAAAGTCCGGAATGAAAAACGTGGGTAGAAACGGCGGCACCGGAGGCAAAGAAACGTTCCGGAGAGGAAACGGTGCGATAAAGGGTGTCGCAGTGGAGGTCGATGAATGGAAGCATGGGACGGTCCTTGGTTTGAATGATTATAAAATAGTATGCGGGACGGAAGGCAAGAGATAACGGTTGGGACAGAAAAGATGGCGGAGGGGGAAAATCCGGCAGAAAAAAAGCGGAAAGCATGGACAAACGGTAAAAAAGGGAGTATACTTTAATTAGAATAAAGGAGAGGTGCGCCGTCATGTCGGAACTGTATTTTAGAATGCAAAGCTTTTTGGGAGATCAACAGAGATTAATGGAACGGATGGCGGGACGCTTGGATTTGTGGGAAGAATGTGTCGGTCTTTTCCCGAGGGGAGAAATTTTGGATGAAATGGATGCTGCATTACAGGCGGGAGATACGAATGCGCTTTATGGTGCGGTACATCGTCTGAAAGGAAATCTTGCCAACTTCGGGTTTGATTCGGCGGCAGAACTGGCAATGAAGGTTCTGGCGGCATTGAAAGAAGATGATTTAGTAACTGCAAAAGAAGGTTATCTGCAGTTGAGGACTATATATGCACAGATTGCGGAAAGGTTGGGTGATGCGGAATGAAGCGAAAGAAAATCGGTGTTCTAATCGGAAGCGTAACGAATAATTTTTCCAGCAGAATATGCCGGACAATCAGTGAGAAGGCGGAAGAGTACGGCTATGATGTATATTTCTTTGTTACGTTTAACTCTCACGGCGATAATTTATTGTACGGAGAAGGAGAGCAGAGAATCTTTTCGTTGCCGGATTATTCGCAGCTTTCCGGTGTTGTTGTTGCGCTGGATACGTTAAATCTTCCGGATGGAGAAGAAGCTTTGATTAAGCGTCTGCAGGGCTTACCGTGTCCGGTGGTGGCGATTCGTGTGCCGATACCGGGAGCGTATAATGTGCTGGTAGACGAAACAGTATCCATGGAGCGCATCATTCGTCACTTTGTGGATGTACATCATTTCCGGGATATTTGTTTTATGACAGGCAGAATGGAGCTGGAAGATGCCAGACTTCGTTATGATTGTTATAAACGGGTCATGGATGAGTGCGGCATTGCGGTTACCGATGATATGGTGTTCTTCGGAGATTATTGGAAGGGAAAAGCAAAAGAGGCGGTGGACCATTTTATTAACAGCAGGCTTTCCAAATATCCGCAGGCGATTGTATGTGCCAACGACTATATGGCAATTTCGGTTTGCAGAGAGCTGGGCGAACGGGGAATTCGGGTTCCGGAGGATATCTGTGTGTCGGGATTCGACGACTTAATGGAGGCACAGCATTGTGAACCGCCGCTTTCTACCGTTGCGGTTAAGTTTGAGGATATGGCAATCCGGGCGGTGGAGTTGATTGACGAGATTGACCAGGGGATGACTCCGGAGAAAATGCAGTATATTACTACACAGGAAAAGTACCGCGGCAGTTGCGGCTGTAAGCGTCACAAGGTAGTGAATAAGTGGTACAGTCTGACCAGAGAATTGGAGGAACGTAAGGAAATCACCTATCAGACCGTGTTCATGAATGCGGATTTGGAAGGTATTACGGACGATAGAGAATTATTGAATGTGGTACATAAATACGGCTTCAATAACAATGCCAAAATGATGTGGGTTTGTTTGTGCGATGAGTCCGAAGAGCTGACGGAGGAAGAACGCAATTTGGGCGACATGCGTACGGAGTACACAAAAACAATGATATTGCGTGCGGTGAAAACTTCCAACGATGCCCTGCATTTGATGGAAAAAAGGTTTGACCGGAGCGAACTGATACCGGAGGAGGAGCGCATCGGAATCGAAAACGGCAGCTTCTATTTTGTTCCGCTGCACTATAAGAATCATAATTTGGGATATGTGGTAACTCATTTTGATAATTTCGGCCACTTTAATGATTTTATGCAGCCGTGGACGATGAATTTTGCGGTTGCGCTGGAAAATTATTTTCTTCACAAGCGCCTGAATGCAATGAACGACATTAAGCGGTTATATAAAGAGGATGCGTTGACCGGCATTCTGAATCGACGCGGTTTTGAGGAGAAAGCCCGTAAGGTATACGGAGATGCCTCTTATTTGCGGAAACGGGTAGCGGTTATCAGTATTGATATGGATAATCTAAAGAAAATCAATGATGCGTACGGTCATGCGGCGGGAGATGATGCTTTGCGACGAATCGGTAAGGCTTTGATGATTGTGGCGGAGCCGAGGGGAAATATTGCTTATGCACGGACCGGTGGAGACGAGTTTGTAGTAGTGGGACGTTTGGAACAACCGAACGAGGGTGCGGAGATTGTGGCACGGATTCGTGAGGAATTGGATCAAATCAACGAAGTATCGGGGCAGCCGTACCGTGCGGAAATCAGTTGCGGGTTGTACGAGGTGAAGGATGCTTCGAAGGTGGCATTGGCGAAGGCCTTGGAGCTGAGTGATGAGCGGATGTACGAGGATAAGCGTCAGAGAAAAGCAAAACAACGGTAACGCGTAATAAAAGAGTAGGGTTGTGCATGATGAATGCGCAGCCCCACTCTTTTATTGTTTACAGGAACCCTCCGTCAAACCGGATGATCTGTCCGGTCAGGTACGCTGGCATTTGTGCCAGAAGAAGAAGGGCATCCGCAACCTCTTCAGGGGTGGCAAAGCGACCTGACGGAATTTCTTCCGCAAGAGCGGCGCGCTCTTCCTCGGAAAAGCAACGGTTCATATCGGTGTCTATGACGCCGCAGGCCAGAGCATTGACGGAAATATTACTGGGAGCCAGCTCCTTTGCCAAAGCTTCGGTCAAACCGTTTAATCCTGCCTTGGATGCGGAATATGCGGCCTCACAGGAAGCGCCGGAGCATCCCCAGACAGAGGATACGTTCAGAATGACACCGCAGGGCTTGTGAGGCGCGATATCGGTCCGGTCGCGGTTTTTCAGTAAATAAGGAACAGCTGCCCGGGAACAATAAAAGGCAGAGGATAAATTGGATGAAAGGATATGCTCCCATTGAGAGTCATCCGTGTCGGTCAGCATGCGTATCATGGAGACTCCCGCGTTGTTAATCAGAACGTCGAGGCGTCCGAAGCGTTTTATCGTCTGTTCTGTCAAAGCACTCGGGAAGGCGGAATTTTGCAATTCTCCCTGCAGCAAAAGGTGAGGTGTACCGAGAGCGGAAAGTTCCTTTGACAAAGAATCCAAAAGGTCCGAGCGGGTGTGACAGCAGCCTGCAACGGCATAACCGGCTTTGGCGAAAGCAAGTGCGCAGGCACGCCCGATTCCACGGGAAATGCCGGTGATTAAAACAGTTTTCTGGGACATAAGCACCTCCGTATTATCCCGACGGAATCCGTCGGGGTGTTTTCGAATAGTTCTTTGCTTTTTAACTAATAATACCATTATACATGAGTGAAGGACAAGTGGCAAGAAAAACACAAAGCGGAGCGCATTGCGTCCGGAGAGATTTTCTGCTATACTGGATATGGAAACGGAAGGAGGACGTCGGTGTGAAAAAGGGAAGCAAGCTGTTACAGCTTTTTTTATATGCTTCTTTGGTAAGCCTGGTGTGGTTGGGCGGTTATGTGCTTTTGTCGGAAGCTTTTTCCGTAAAGGAAGATTCTCAAAAGAGACCGCCGGCCGATGCAACGCCTGTGGTGCGGCTTCCGGAAACTGCGGGAACACTGTGGTCGGTGTTGGCGGTGAAGGATGAGGAAATGGAAGTAACGGAGTTTTTTCTAAGGTACGCGGACTTTCTT
>JAFTPY010000352.1 GCA_017463035.1 Lachnospiraceae bacterium | reverse complement strand
TCTTTTGGATTTCGGTTTTGATAACTTTACCGTTTACAACGTCACGGACGAACAGCTTTCTGCGGGAAGCGACGTTCCTCCTCTGTTTAACAGCGAAGATACGGTTCAATTAATGAACCGCGATATTATTTCCACCGACTCCGGATTGGTTGTACTGCCGCTCTCGGCATCCCTTTCCGATACAAGAAAGAGTGTTTCTCTTTCCCAGCTGACCACCTTTTCAGAGGGCAAAAATATCATAGGAAAGGTCACTTATACCTATGGTACCCGGGAAATCGGCTCCGCCAATATTGTTTATACCAATAAAGGACCGGCTTTTACCATTGAAGACCCGGAGAACAATGCTCCGGACACCGAACTGCCGGAGAATCCGGACAATCCGGATACAACCTCCGGCGATACCAAAAACAAAACCGATGACACTCCCAAAAACGATCGGAAACCTCTCATCATAGGAATTATCATCGGTTGTATTTGTTTCTTTGTAGGTGTATATTTTATATTCGTGGAGCTGCCTTACCGTAGAAAACGAGCTGCCTATTTGGCAAAGCGCCGGAACAACCGGCATTAATTGCCCAAAGAAGCAATTAACGCTGCAATATCATCCGCAGACAGGGTTCTGTTCGGATCCGACAAATCCACGCCGGAGGATGCCAATGCATCTTCCGGTTTTTCTTCCTCCGCCGCCTCTGCAAATACCAGTTCTTCCGGTGCCGGTTCATCCGCCAACTCAGCCATTTCCGACGCTTCCGGCTCCGGGGCTTCAAACGGCTCCTCCGGCTCTTCAGCCCACACCGTAGTTTCCGCTTCCTCCGGGTCCTCCGTAATCATAAACGGATGCTCCTGCGCCCCATCATCTGCCTCAGGTACTACGACTCTTATGGTGCCGCCGTCAGTCAGACCGCCCAGAATTTCCCTCATTTCTTCCAGACAATCCACCGTAGTTCCCAACTCAGAAAGTACTGCCTCCCCGTTCTCGTGAAGCTCCTCATAAAGCCTGTGAGACATCTCTCTCACTGCATCCACTACCGCAGATGACGAGCCCGAGGCTCCGTTGCCCTGTTGCAACAGCTTTATTTCCTCACGTAAACGCTCCAGTTCTTCCCGCTCGCTGAGGGCCATTTGTTTTGCATTTTCCTTATTGTACATTACCAGCGTTTTTACTGCGCTTTCCTGTGTTTTCACTAATTCCGTAAGCTTTTCCTCTAACGCTGCCAGTCCGCTTTCCATTGCCTCATGCTGCTTCTTTACAGCGATGTAAACGCCCTTTTCCGCCTTTTCGTTTCCCCGCATCAGCTCCGCCATACGGTCCGCCAACAAAATATCGGAGGTCTTTTCCATAGGAGATGCCGCATCCTTTTCCCTGCTCAGGACATAAAATACCGTCGTTGCCAGCAGCAACACTCCGGCAATACAAGCCATCCAAATATAAGACTGAAATACCGTCAAAGACATTCCGGCAAAAAACACCGCCATGACAAATAAGACAAAACTAAGG
Organism: Lachnospiraceae bacterium; assembly: GCA_017463035.1. Lineage (GTDB taxonomy): Bacteria > Bacillota > Clostridia > Lachnospirales > Lachnospiraceae > SIG307. The sequence goes on along the minus strand of JAFTPY010000352.1, from coordinate 8,896 downwards.
TTCTTTTGCAATTCTTTTTTCATAAAAACCTCCCCAAAGCTTTTGCAGGAATCAAACTTCCTTTTCTTTTATCATAACATACTCTGTTAACGCTGTCAAAAAAAGATGAAAAAAATTATAATTTATCTGTCAAAAGCGTTCCCTCCGCTTCGTTCCAAACAATCCGCGTAATCGTATATTCTCCCTGCTCGTAACCGTACCCGTCCCCGGCATCCTCGTAAAGGAAAAACTCCGCATCCTTTCCCTTGAACACACGGTATTCCACACATTCCTCACCGAGCGTTGCCGCTTCATCGGTACTTTTCGGAATGCAGTCTTCCCGATACATCGGGATAATACTGCCCTCACGGACAAATAACGGAATCTTCTCAAGAGGTGTCTCCGTCTCGATCCACTGCCCTCCGTCATAACACGTATCCGTCCAAAAATCATACCAGCGTTCGCCCGCAGGCAAATATACCCTGCGACACTTCGGAACATCCGCAAGCTCTGCCGAGTCCACGCCGTAGTACATCGGCTCCGTTACCGGACATACCATCAGCCGGTCTCCGAACAAATACTGATCCTTGCAATCCAAAACCTGCGTATCCTTCGGAAATGCAAATGCCAGCGGCTTCATCACAGACCCATCCTCGCGCCAGGCAGCTCCCGCCAAAGAATAGATATACGGTAACAGGCGATAACGCAAACGATTTGCCCCAAGTAACGCATCATAAAACGGCTCTCCCGCCTCTCCGAAAGCCCAAAGTTCTCTTCTGCAATCCGAGCCATGGGCACGGAATACCGGTAAAAAGCATGCCCACTGGAACCAGCGCACATAAAGCTCCCGGTAGCCCAAATCCTCGGTTCCCTTCGGATAGTCTCCCTGCCAGAACCACTGATGCCCCGGCTTGATGAAGAACGCTCCGATATCCGTGGTCCAGTACGGCAGACCACTGGCGGCAAAATTCAGTCCCGCCGCAATCTGCTTTCTATAGGTATCCCAACTGGCATCCGTATCTCCGGACCACAAAATCGTACCGTAGCGCTGCTGGCCGGTGTAACTGCTTCTGGTCAGATTCAGTACACGCTTCTCCACGCCGTAGTTTCCCTGTGCCTTCCGTTGTCCCTCATACAGCGCCTGTGCATGATACAATCCAAAGGCATTTAATGCCCATGCCGGCATATGGTCCTTCGTAGTGTCGATGTATTCCGCGTACAGCTTTGCCGGCTCCGGGCGATACTTGTGATTCCATTCCGGCGTATACGGCTCACTGGAATCGCACCACCAGGAATCGATTCCGTGGCAAAACAAGCCCTCTTCCACCTGCTTCCAGTACAAGGCTCTTCCTTCCTCCGAAAACGCGTTGTACACATTGCTGGCCGGCAGCAAAAGATTGTTCTCCTTAAATTCCTTATAGTTACTGCTCTTTTCATCCATATTCGGCCAAATGGAAATCATAAAATGCACCTGCATCTCATGAAGCTTCCGAAGCATCTCCTTCGGGTCCGGGAATCGCCCCTTATCAAAGGTCTTCTGGCCCCAGAGATTGTCCCCCCAGGACAGCCAGTCCAGTACGATTCCGTCCAAACCGATGCCACGGTCACGATATTCCTTTGCAATCCGTACCAGTTCCTCCGCCGTCTCGTACCGCTCCTGAGACTGCACATATCCGTAGGCCCATTTCGGAAGCAGTGCAGCCTTACCCGTCAGATAACGATACTGACGAACCACACCGTCCATATCACCGCCGTTCATAAAATAGAAATCCATCTCGTCGTCGGCTTCCGTGTATAAATAAGACCCATAGGCCGTATCATTAAAAATCATAGGACTGTAGGTATCCGTCAAAATGCCGTAGCCGAGATTTGATATCAGCACCGGAACAGCAATCTTCCGGTTCGCCTGATGCAAATACACCGTTTGTCCCCGCAGATTTAAAAATCCTTCTTCATGCTGTCCCAAACCGTACAGCGCCTCGTCTTCCTGCCACTCCAAATATAGTCTGGTATGATAGAGCTTCTCCCCCTGTACCCGGGCCGCTTCTTTAATGACCTCCTTGGTTCCGTCAGGAGTCACTACCTTTTCCACAACGGTGCCTTCTTCTCCCGCCAGCACATAGCTCTGAAACTCTTCCAGCTCCCGGCTTTCCTTTTCTCTTTCCCGCAACAAAAGGCATCCGTTCCCGTCATAATAGGAAAAGGACGCTGACTTTTTGTCCACACGAATCCGAAGCTTCGGAGCCAAATACTCTACCGCATCCGCATCCTCCCGAAGCTCCCAGCCGGACCACACTTCCTTTCGGATGACTCCCGGCTTTTCTCTCTCTGAAAAAGCATCCCTCTCCGTATACGTAATCCGCACCACAGCCTCATTTTTCGGCTCAATTCGGTGCATTCCCCGCTTGGAATACAAATAGAGGCAGTCGTCCTTTCGCTCCGCTCTTGTAATATCATTTGCCGTCCACGGCATTGCTGTCATCATAGTTTTTATTTCCTCCCCACATTTCGGTTCTTCGTTTTACAGAGCAGTCAAAGTATCCTCTACCTTCTTAAGCAGCTCCCGCACCTTCAAGTGCTGCGGACACTTCTTCTCACAGAAACCACAGTCCGCACAATCCTTGACGGTTGCGCCCGGATTCTTCTCGTTATTCACGTAATCCATGAAGGTCTTCTTCGCAAGCTCATGGAGACCGTATACATTGTGATAGGTGTATGCCTGGAAAATGCGCGGAATATTAATCCCCTTCGGACACGGCTGGCAATAGCCGCAGCCGGTGCAGTAAAGCTCGGAGAACTTCTTCAGATTCTCCAAGGCATCCCCCACCTCACGCCACATCTGCTCGGTCATCGGCTCTTCTAAAGAAGCCACCGCTGCATTCTGGTCTACCATTTCGTAGGTCTGCATACCGGACAACGCACAGCACACACCCGGATTACCCAGAACAAAACGGAACGCCAGCTCGTAAGTATTCAAGTTGCCGCTGCCGAGACGCTTTGCCAGCTCCGTCGGAGCAGCCAGACGTCCGCCGCCTACCGGTCCCATAACAACCACACCGAGACCCTTTTCCTTGGCATAACCGATCATTTCTTCGTTGGCGCGGTCCAAAAGGTTGTACTGAAGCAATACACTCTCCATTTCCGGTGCATTATCAATAATATACTTTAATGCCTCCGGGGAATCGTGGAAAGAGAAGGAAATATGACGAATCTTGCCCTCTGCCTTTAATCTCTTTGCCTCATTTAACAATCCCAACGGTACGATCACTTCATCAAACACCTTACGATTGATACCCCAGAAATGATAGAAATCCACATAATCCGTATCAAGCTTTGCCAGACTCTTGTCTAACATACCTTCGAAATCCTCCGGCTTTTTCACGCGGTCCAGCGGACACTTGGTGGAAATATACACCTTATCACGAATCGGCTTTAATGCCTTACCTACTGCGATTTCACTGTTCTCGTGACAATAATAAAACGCCGTATCAAAATAGTTAACACCTAAATCATAGGCATGACGAAGCATGGCATCCGTTTTTTCCTGATCCACCTCGAACTTACCGTCCCCCAAATCAATCTCCGGAAGACGCATACAACCGAAGCCAAGGGTAGAAATCTCCACTCCCGTATTACCGAATTTACGATACTGCATAACAAAACTCCTTTCCTCTTTCGAAGTCAAAAACATAAAAATATTGTTATATTCAAGTATATCATATCCGTCTTTCATTTTCAACGAAATTTCTTTTGAAACACCTATATTTCATTTATTTCGGCACAAAAAGCGGGATGCCGCAAAAACGACATCCCGTATCATTATTTAAATATTTTGTTTTGTTTAAATATATTATCCTTTTCCGGATTGGCAAGCATTTTCTGAAGTTGTTCTCTTTACAGACTTTTACTTCGCATACTGCTTTAAGCTTTCCGCAACATCCGTCTTCTCCCACGGAAGGTCAAGGTCCGTACGTCCGAAGTGACCGTAAGCAGCAGTCTGCTTGTAAATCGGACGACGAAGGTCTAACATCTTAATAATGCCCGCCGGACGAAGATCAAAGTGCTTACGAACAATTGCCACCAGCTCCTCATTGGAAAGGGCACTCGTTCCGAAGGTATCTACCATAACAGAGGTCGGCTGAGCTACACCGATTGCATAGGAAAGCTGGATTTCACACTTCTTAGCCAGACCTGCAGCCACGATATTCTTTGCCACGTAACGTGCCGCATAGCAAGCGGAACGATCCACCTTGGTACAGTCCTTACCGGAGAATGCGCCGCCGCCGTGACGTGCATATCCGCCGTAGGTATCTACAATAATCTTACGACCGGTCAATCCGCTGTCACCGTTCGGTCCACCGATAACAAAACGACCCGTCGGATTAATAAAGAACTTGGTATTCTCGTCAATCATGGACTTCGGAAGTACAACGTCAAATACATACTTCTTGATATCCTCATGAATCTGCTCCTGGGTTACGGTCGGGGCATGCTGGGTGGAAAGCACCACTGCCTCCAGACGAACCGGCCGACCTGCCTCGTCGTACTCAACCGTTACCTGAGACTTTCCGTCCGGACGAAGGTACGGTAACGTTCCGTTCTTACGCACCTCGGAAAGCTTCTTGGTCAACTTGTGTGCCAAAGAAATCGGGTACGGCATCAGTTCCTCGGTCTCATCGGATGCATAACCGAACATCATACCCTGGTCTCCCGCACCGATTGCTTCGATATCCTCATCGGACATCTTATTTTCCTTTGCCTCAAGCGCCTTATCAACGCCCATGGCAATATCCGCAGACTGCTTGTCCAGCGTTACAAGCACCGCACAGGTATCCGCATCGAAACCGTACTTTGCTCTGTCATAACCGATCTCACGTACCGTATCGCGAACAATCTTCTGAATATCCACGGAAGCCTTTGTGGTTACCTCACCCATTACCAATACAAGACCGGTGGTACAAGCGGTCTCACAAGCCACACGGCTCATCGGGTCCTGTGCCATCATTGCGTCCAAAACCGCATCGGAAATCTGATCACAGATTTTATCCGGATGTCCCTCAGTTACCGATTCAGACGTAAATAAAAACTTATCACTCATCTTTGTTCTCCTTTCGTTTGTAAAACTCATACCATGCAGGCGGTGCTTCGCACCCAGCCCTCAACTCGCGACAATGCCGCTCGGTCGTGGGCGCGTTCGCATTTCACCAACGCTTGGAAGCAAGCTTCCGGCGTTGCTTCAATGCTCACTTTGCCTGCACGGACATTGCCTACACGAAAGAAATCCGTAGGCCTTGCGGACTACGGACTTGATACCAATAAAAACCAAATCCCTTATTGTTCGGTACAACGTACCGCTCAACTTGGCACCTTCCCGTACGGGGGTTGCCGTGACTTCGCAGAGCCTTTACTCTCCATCACTCTTAATAAGAGTTTTCCTTATGAAATTATGTTTGTTACATCCTCAGAATACACCATGTCTCAAGATTCGTCAAGAGAAAACGAAACATTTCTGCAAATTCTCCGCTTTTCTTCCACTCTCTTCGCTGAAACATCTCTTATGCCCATGGATCCGCACTTACCGGTTTTCTGATGTCCGCAAGCAAAAACTGCTCCCACAAAAACCACTGACTGGTGGAATTCTTCTTGCGAAGCTTCACCTGCCGCGCATTATCGGCACCGCCGGAATTTACATAAAGCGTCAAATAGCCTTCTTCTAAATTTTGTCTGCTGTACGGATTCTCAAAAAACTGCAAACGATACGGTTTTTCCGGCTCATAATCATTTTCCGGTGTTGCCCCCTTAAAATAAGAGCGCGGAACATAATCCTTATCGCGGAACCGGTCCTCCAAAAACTGCTTTTCATACGGAGTTACCTCCTGCGGTCCCTGTAAATACGCAAGCATTTCCAGTGCCGCATTCTTATCCGCCGGATACAAATTCAATGCTGCAATCGCAAGCGCCGCCGTACTTTCCGGCTTCGTCAAATCCGCCTCACTCATAGCCAGCATCTGCTCCATGTTTTCTGGAAGAACCTCCAAAACCACCTCATACATCTTTTCCTGATTCATATAATACCTCCTCGTATATTCACCTTTTTATTTCTTCTTTGCCTTCCAAACGTAAGTAAACTCCTGCCACAACCGCTTCGGCGCATGTACCAGGCCGTCCCCCATACGTATCAATACACACAGCGGTTGCAAATACTTTTTCCGTGCCAGCTTCGGATACCGGATCAGCAAAATCTCCTCCTCGGGAATCAACCGACGGAACAGATACTTCAAGCGTTCCTTCACCGTAATTCTCTCGTTTCCGTTCATCTTCTTAAGTCTGTTTTCCACCCGATGCTTTGCCGTTCCGTAAGTACCGGAGGAAAGACAATTTTCTAAAATCTCCCGTTCCTTGTCCGAAAGTCTCAAGCTTCCGTTTTGTACCTCCGCAAACCTTGCTCCGAACAGCTTCTCCGCGAGACATCTCATGGTACTCTCATGTGCCGAGAGCCCCAAAACTTCCAACTCTTTTTCCATATACTCCCGGTTCAGATTTCCTTTCTTATCCAAATAGACATAAATGTCCATCAGATTCCGCAGTCCGTGCCCTCCGCCGTTAAAATGCTTGCAGGCATGAGCTGTCATATAAACATAAAAATCCTCGTCCCGGAAATGATAACCGTAGTCATTTCCCTCATCCTTTAGCAACCGTTCCTTCACGTTCTCATAATAAGACCGCCACTGAGGCTCTCCCGTCTTTCCGAATAAAACCATGTGCATCTCAAAATTATAGACCGGTTGTTTCAAATAGGTATCATGCACCGTATCTTGTATTACATTCGGCAATTCCACCGCAGTCTCCGGGTTATAACACTCCGACTCATACCCCTGCCCGATCATATACTCGTACACCTTGTCCCTGTACGACAAATCAAACAAAATATCATTGTCCGCCATCTGGCGCATCCCCGCCTGCGGATACAACTCTTTCATAATCGAACCCTTTAACGGCAAATACCAGATACCCGTCTTCTCAAAAAAAGAAAACAGCTTCTCCCGCTCAATGTCAAACAACAGATTCTTCCGGATTGCTTTCTCCCGCGCTTCCTTCCACTTCGTCCAAAGCTCCAGAGCCACTGCCGTCTTCGCCTTTTCCCAACGCTCCAGTCCGCAGAAGGTCACCGCCGCCATGGTCTGACTCTTTGCCAGACGATACACCCGTTCAAAGGCCATCGCCTCCATCACTTCGTCTGCCGGAACTACATTCTGAAGTGCACACGCCGCCAGGTAAATCATGTCAAAACCGTCTTTATACGCCGTTTCCGTTATCTCACTCATGTTCTCCTCCGCAATGCTTCATCACAATCTTTCGGTCCTTTATTTCTATCTTCCACTCCGCCACCTCCATGGCCGCCGGACGATGGGTAACCGCAATACAGGTGCGTCCCGGAAGCGCCCGGATACGCTCCAATACCAGCTGCTCCGTCCGCTCGTCGAGCGCCGACGTAGCCTCGTCTAACAACAGCACCGGTGCACCGCCCAGCACCGCCCTGGCAATGGACAAACGCTGCGCCTGCCCCTCGGACAAACCGGCACCGTTCTCGCCCAACACCGTGTCCAATCCTTCCGGAAGCTGCTGTAAATACTCCTCTACCGCTCCCACATACACCGCCTGCGCAAGCTCTTCTTCTGTAGCCTCCGGCTTTGCCATTTTTAAATTATCACGTAAGGTTCCGCTAAAGAGAAAGCTCCCCTGAGGAACATAGGCAAACAAACGCCGCGTGCTGCGGTCAAGCGTCACCGCCTCCTCCTTGGTTTTCAGATATAACCGCCCGCTTTCCGGCTTAAAAATGCCCAACATCAGCTTTAGCAGCGTACTTTTCCCCACACCGGAAGCTCCGGTAATTACGGCAAAGGCTCCCTTTGGCAAAGAAAACTCTGCATCGCACAAAACCGCATCCCTGTCATAGGAAAAAGAAAGCCCCTCTGCTACGATTCCCTCCGCCGCATCATAAAAGGCCTTCATATCCAAGCTTTCCGGCTCTTTGTTTTCCGAAAGGCTGTCCAGCTCCATCAAACGTTCTGCCGCCGCCACCATGGAGATGTACTGCGGAAAGATACCGGAAATATTCACCATAGGGCCCTTAAGCTGCCCCACCAGCTGGATTACTGCCGTCAGCTCACCGAAGGACATGGTTCCCCGCAGCAAGGCCGACGCACACCAAATAAGCGCCACAAATCCGGCTCCGTAAAAGAACACACTCACTCCTGTATTCGCCGCCAACGCCCAGTTCTTTCTTTTTCGCTGGGTGCGGAAACGTTCCTGCAACAGCTTGTCCCCTCTCCGTTCCATCTCTTTCCCGGCATCCATTGCCTGCACTAAAAGCAGCTTCTCCATGGTCTCCTGAAGAAACCCCAGAGTACGCCCGTCCGCTTCGCTTACGGACTTGTGCAGACTTTTCAGCTTCCGGCGAAGCAATGCGGTTACCGCCAGCATCAACAAACCCACGCCGACAATTCCGAGACCGAACACCGGCTCCAAACCGATAAGCACCGCCAGTGCCGCCACCAGTCTCGTAACCAAATCCGCAAAACGAGGCAATGCCGAAATCATCCCCTCGTTCATCACACGCACATCATTGTTCAGCCGGTTCATCAATTCCCCGCTGTGATACGCCGATACCGCAGCATATTCTCCATGCAGCAATACGCCAAACAAATGCTGCTTCCATCGGCGGTCCAACTCTGCCAACAGCCACTCTCTGAGATGCCGCTGCAAGCACAAGCTTAGAATCAATCCGGCAATGATTGCCGCCTGCTTTATACAGGCTTTATTAAATTGTAGCACATTTCCGTTCACAGCGCCATCCACAATTTGCTTTGTTCCCAAAGCAAACCATACGCCGAACAACGCAAATACAATATGTACC
>JAFTPY010000351.1 GCA_017463035.1 Lachnospiraceae bacterium | reverse complement strand
GAGACGGAGTTCCCGGGTGTGGTATATTGCTGGGATGTGGTAAATGAAGCGGTAGGCGACGGCAGTGATTTCAAATCCGATGACCCGCGCCGTGTCAGATACAACCGTTACGGCACGGAGAATTTGTTCTATACCCATGTGGGACCGGACTATGTAGAGTTTTCCTTTGCCTGTGCAAAGGAGACGGTGGAGAAGCTTCAGGCGGAGAATCCGGAGGTTTCCATCGACCTGTACTACAACGACTACAATACTTTCCTGGGCGGAAAGCGCGAGGGCGTTATCGCTTTGGTAGAGAGCATCAACAGCTATGTGAAAAATCCGGACGGCTCCTATAAGAAGCTTTGTGACGGTATCGGTATGCAGAGCTACATCGGAGGCTACGGTCAGCAGGCCGGCTGCATGAATGACAATGATATCAAGAAAATCGAGCAGGCCATCCGTATGTTCCATGACCTTGGCGTAAAGGTACACGTAACCGAGATGTCGGTACGTAACTTCGACAAGAATCAAATGGAAAAGCATGCGAAGTTCTACGGAAAGCTGTTTGATATGTACCAGAAGATAAATAAGGATGAGGTTTTACTTTCCAATGTGTCCATTTGGGGAATTACCGATAATCCGAACATGAGCAAGAACGATTACAGTTATCCGATGAACGGCCCGTACTGCGGATTGTTTACCTACGGATGTGAGCGTAAGGATGCCTATTACGAGGCACTAAAGGCGCTCAGAGATTAGTTGCTAATAGCCGGAAACGGTTGTTATAGAGAAATATAATGAAAAGGAGTATATGAGTATGAAAATGAAAAAATGGTTATTTGTTATTTGCTGCCTCACTATGCTTTGCGGCATGGTGGCATGCGGAAGCGATGAAGGCGGCGAGGAAGAGGCAGGCGTTACTCTTGCAGTGAATCCGGATACGACCCCGACTCCGACCCCGGAGCCGACCGCAACCCCGGAGCCGACCCCGACCCCGACCCCGGCCCCGACCGCAACTCCGACCCCGACCCATGCGCCGGCAAAGCTGGAGAATAACGGTTATCCGCGTGAATACAAGAACTTTAACAAGGATTTTGCAGGTAAGGTTGTAAACATTGAGTATGATACCTTTGCGTATGCAGATAATATGGAGCCGATTACGAAGCCGGCACTTGTTTGTCTTCCGCCGAAGTATGACGAGACCAAGCAGTACGATGTATTGTATCTGATGCACGGTATCGGCGGTACCCCGAATGAGTGGAATATCGGTAACGTATTTTCCGAGATTCGTTGTGCAATGGACAATTTGATGTTCTACGAAGAAGCAAAGCCGTTTATTATCGTCGTACCGTACGGACGTTCCTGCGTGGACTATACGAACCTCAGCTTTGATAAGGCATATTCCTTCTATGAGTTTGGGAAGGAGTTGAGAAACGACTTAATTCCGTACATCGATAAGAACTTTGCAACCTACGCAGAATATGATGAGAACGGCTATGATTTAACCGCAGCTCGTGACCATCGTGCTATGGCAGGTCTTTCCATGGGCGGTATGCAGACCATTAACATCGGTCTTTGTGAGTGTCTGGATATTATGAGTTACTTCGGAGCATTCTCCGCAGCACCGACCTCTAACACTGCAAATGTAGTTGCCGAGAAGATTGCGGCATTTGACGACAAGTATGATATTAAGTATTTCTATAATATCTGCGGTCTCAGTGACGGAACAGCTCTTGCCAGCGCAAAGGCAGCGGTAAACGGTCTGGATGCAATGACCGATAAGCTGACCGACGGCGAGAACTTCATGTGGCACGAAGTGCCGGGTGCTCATGACCACAAGGTATGGCACTTAGGTCTTTACAACTTTGCACAGTTAGTATTTAAGTAAAATTAAAGCAACAGTACATAGAGAGATGGCGGGCTGTCCGGGGATGGTCCGCTGTTTCTGACTTAAAGTGAATGTGTCTTTTGAGACCGAGGCGGCAAGAATATCTTGGCAAAGAGAAGGCCAGGACGGAAAAGAAAGGGAAAGAACAATGAGAAGGAATGTAAGAAGGGTTATTATGGGGCTGCTTTGTGTAGCGTTTGCTTGTGCAATGTCAGCTTGCGGTAAGTCAGAAGAGGGAAATACTATGGTTACACAGGCACCTGTGATGACAGAAGCACCGACGGCTACACCGGAACCGACGGCTACGCCGGAGCCGACAGCGACACCGAAGCCGACGGTTACTCCGACCCCGACCCATGCACCGGCAAAAAATGAAAGTGTCAAGATTCCGAAGGAATACACGAAGCTGAATGTTGGATTTGCGGGTAAGGTAGAGTATATAGAGTATGCAACCAAGGATTATTTCGGAGACGGCAGTGATATCACGAAGCATGCTTATGTGTATTTGCCGCCGCAGTACGATGAGACGAAGCAGTATGACGTGCTGTACCTGATGCACGGTATCGGCGGAGACGAAAAGGAATGGGGCATTCACAATGCGTTTTCTGAGGTAAAGCTTTCCATGGATAACATGATTTACTACGAGGATATCAAGCCATTTATTATCGTGGTTCCCAACGGTCGCTCCAGCGCGGCGCATGCCGATACAAACTCGGATACCAATGCGTTCTATAAGTTCGGTGAAGAACTTCGGAATGATTTGATACCGTATATCGATGCCAATTATGCCACCTATGCGGAATATAACGAAGAGGGCTATGATTTAACCGCGGCCCGTGATCATCGTGCCATGGCGGGGCTTTCCATGGGGGCAATGCAGACCATTAACATCGGCTTGTGCGAGTGTCTGGATATTATGAGCTGGTTCGGTGTATTTTCCGCAGGCTTTACCTCCTATGAGGCACCGGTAATTGCGGAGAAGCTACAGGCCTTTGAACCGTACGATATTCACTACATTTATAATATCTGCGGCAGCGGTGACGGCGGCTCCATGGGCGTAGGGGATGCTTCCTTTAACGGATTGGCAGACTTGACCGATAAGGTGGTGGACGGCGAAAATCTTGTGCGTCAGACGGTGGGCGGCGGCCATGAGATGAAGGTATGGACATTAGGCTTTTATAATTTTGCACAGATAGTATTTCAATAGAATGGGCAGGCCCGCAGGCGACTGCGGGCCCTTTTGGGTGTTGTATCAAGAAACAATGAAAAGGACCCGGTAGTATTTCCGAGGTCCTTTATTAATGAATTTGGAGGTAAATTATATTGACAAATCATAAAACAAACGTTACAATTAAGGTAAATATAAGTTACTTCACAAAGGAATATGGTACAAGGAGGATTGGTTTATGAGGAAGATACAGAGGAAACTGTTGATTGGTCTGTTGTGCGGAGTAGTGCTTTGCGGGCTGGCGGCATGCGGAACGAAGACACCTGCCGGGGAAGAGAGAGGTATGCTTTCGCCGGGGGGGACTGCTGCGACGATGCCGGAGGACCAAGGGACGGAGGAAAATGTGACGGAGCAGCCGGAGGCGACTTTGACACCGGTAGCCACCGCGACTCCGGTACCGACCGCGACCCCGGAACCGACCCATGTGCCGGCGAAGAAAGCGGGAATCCGGATACCGGCAGAGTATCTTCAGCTTAAGAAAGGCTATGAAGGAACGGTAGAATTGATTTCTTATAAAACCAGGGATTATTATGGGGACGGGCAGGAAGAAACAAAGCCGGCTTATGTGTATCTGCCTCACGGATACGATGAAACGAAACAGTATAATGTGCTGTATCTTTTGCACAGTGCCGGAGGAGATGAAACGGAATGGGGGCTGAACAATCCGTTTTCTACGGTACGGCTTACGATGGATAATCTGATTTATTACGGTGACATCGAACCGTTTATTATTGTAACACCTTACGATTTACCCCGTCGCGGTTTTTTTCCGGATACATCAGAAACGGTGGATATCGCATATGAGGGCTTTTTAACAGAGCTGCGGAATGATTTGATTCCGTATATTGAGGCCAATTATGCCACCTATGGGGACTATGACGAGGACGGATATGACATGGCAGCCGCAAGAGATCACAGGGCAATTGCGGGGGGCTCCTTCGGGGCCATGCAGACCATTGATATCGGCATGTGTGAGTGCTTGGATTTGTTTGGCTGGTTCGGCCCGTTTTCTCCGGGCGTAACCGTCTATGAGCCTGAGGAAATTGCGGAGAGAATTAATTCCTTTGAAGACTATGATATTCATTGCATCTATAATGTTTGCGGAAACGATGAAATTCCATATGCGAAAACAAGCGTTTACCTGTTGCAGGATTTGGAGGAATGGACGGATAAGGTGAAGCTGGGGGAGAATCTGTTTATGTATATGGTGGACGGAGGACACGGCAAAGATACCTGGGGGTTGGGATTTTATAACTTTGCGCAAGTACTCTTTAAGTAATGGGGAACAGGACCACAGACAGGCGTAGGAGTGGAGTATCATTGGATTAGGACTGATTTGAAAAAGTAAATTCTGCACGCGGGCGTGGAATTTACTTTTTCATTGCGTGCCGCCCTTTTTTATATATTGTTATTGAAGGAATGTGAATTGGTATGCTATAAGAAAATGTTACATGTTAGAAATCTAACTGATTAGTCAAGGAGAGTAAACCAATGAAAAAGAATGTTTTTATCAGCTATAGCTCAAAAGAAACGTCGACAGCACATATGATAAGCGATATTCTGGAAAAGAACGGAATAAGCTGTTGGATTGCGCCGGAAGCGATTGCACCGGGTATGGACTATTCAGAGGAAATACCGAAAGGTATTATGGGGTGCGATGTGTTTTTGCTGTTGCTCTCCGATAATTCTCAGGCATCTCCTTGGGTGAAAAATGAGTTGTTGACTGCAGTATCAGCGGGGAAGGTGGTAATTCCGTTTGTGATTTCGAAGTGTGATATTACAGCAGCGTTTCAATTTGCTCTTACCAGTACGCAGCGTTGGAATGCTTACGAAGCCATGAGTGATAATCTTGAGAGGCTGGTCAGCCAGGTGAAAGGGATAGCCGGGGTGGAAGAGGCCGAGAAAGAATGTGTAGTGACACTGCCGGAAAATGCATTTATTGAGCCGGTGCCGGAAAACGTTGCATCTGAGGAAAAAACGGAGGGAGTACAGAAGTTTGAAGGGATTTTGTATATCAAAGACGGAAAAGAAATTACTGTAGTGGGCTGCGAAGAAGGACTCAAAAGCGTGACGATTCCGGACGAGATAAACGGAGTGACGGTTACCGGAATAGGAGACGGTGCATTTGAAAACCGTAAAGAAATAGAAGATGTAACGATGGGGGACGGAATTACACGAATTGGTGACAGGGCGTTTGCGTGCTGCGAGAATATGTGGAGAATCTATGTATCAGAGGGAATAAAAGAGGTTGGAGACGACGCGTTTGAAGGGTGTACAAGTCTATATGAAATGAATGATTTGTTGGGTATATCTGATTTGTCGAATGAGCTTTGGAACTTTTTTTGGAATCTGATGGAAATGGAAATAGAGTGTTTTGAGAACATTAAGTACAGAGATGACGGGGAAAAGGTAACCATTTTAAAATGCAGTGAGGAGGCTGAATCTGTATGTATTCCGGACACAATCGACGGAATGACTGTGACTAAAATAGGAAGAGGTGCATTTAAAGGGTGTAAACAATTAAAAAAGGTAGTATTGCCGGAGGGACTGTCAGTGATTGGCGATTATGCGTTTTCTGATTGTGAGGCTTTGGCAGAGATTATTATTCCGCAGAGTGTAACCGGAATCGGCGATCATGCGTTTCAAGATTGTACGAATTTGGGAAAGGTGCAGATGCCGGAGCGCTTGACGGAGTTGGGGAGTTATGCTTTTTTTAGATGCGGGAATTTAAAGTACATTATGATACCGGAAGGTGTAACGGAAATTGGTGCCAGTGCATTTTGCGCTTGTAGTAATCTGAGGGAAGTGTCTATACCGGAGAGTGTAACGAAGATTGGTTATAGTGCGTTTTCTGTGTGTAAAAATCTGAATGAAATAAGGATGCCGGAGAGTGTAACGGAGATAGGAAAATTTGCATTTTCGGATTGTATAAATCTGAGGGAAGTGTCTATACCGGAGAGTGTGACGAAGATTAATTTTGGGGTATTTGGTTACTGTGGAAGATTGGAGAAAATAGAGATACCGGAAGGAGTAACGGAGATTGATGACCGTGCATTTACCGATTGTGTAAACTTAGTTGAAGTGAATCTGCCGGCAGGCTTGCGTAAACTTGGTTCCGAAGTGTTTTGTTTCTGCGCCAGTCTGAAGAAAATAGAGATACCGGAAGGTGTGACGGAGCTCGGAGAT
>JAFTPY010000350.1 GCA_017463035.1 Lachnospiraceae bacterium | reverse complement strand
GGAACAGGGGTCAGATAAATTTGTACCGGATTTATTTCCAGCTTTTCCGCCAGATACCCAGCTTCCGCGGTTCCGAAGCTTTTGGACAAAAAGACAACCTCATCGTATGCGGAAAAATCAATATCCTTTGCCTTTTCCCATATGTATTCTCTCGCTTTCAGTGTCTTTTCTTCCTTCGTCAAATCCGGGTCGAAAAGAATGCTGTTGTATTTCATATGAATTTGTTCGTATCCCTTTGCATAGTATAAAAAACTTTCGTAGTACAAGAGCGGAAAATCCATAGTGTAACCTACGCCAGGGAACATGACTGCTAACTTTTTCATTTCTTTCTCCTCATTTCTACTATTTCTTCCGCCAACCGTTCCTTAATCAACTGCACCGCCCATGCATGATGGGGATGAAACATATCTCTTACAATACACGCTTCCTTTGATTCCCCGTTTTCAATTTTACCACCCGGCAAAAACAATTTCCCGGAACGTGTTTTTACTACCGCAGTAAATCGCCGTCTGTCAGCACCACATATGCCGCTTCTCGATCATGGTACTCTTTGTCCTGTAGCTTCACGTCGAATACTTTTGTTTTCATCTAAGTACCTGCCTTTCCGACTTCTATATTATCCTCTCCCGTCACCATAACCCCATCGTCATTACAAAACAACCAGTTCATCTGTGGTTCTATTGTACCACGGATAAACTGGTTTGTGTAAACTATTTATTGTCTCACGAACCGGCGCAAAATGAAAAGTTAAATTCCACTCTTACCCTATTGAAAAAATCCCAAGATTTCTCAACCAGATACAAAACTCCACCGGTCTTCCTATCGTCTAAATAAAAGTTTCATAAGCCCGAATCGCCCTATCTCTCATCACAAAATCGCATATGCCGTGATTGATTAAGCGAATTGGGAAAAACATCGCTTCCATCACGGAGATTCTGTAATCTGCTAAAAACATTTCATAGGAATACCATGTGAAAATTTTATTAAGACTCTCATAGTATATATCCAATAGTGGCTTTACTCTCTCCTTCTCCGGCTCGATATGAAGTGCCAAAAGCATTGCCAAATCCTCCGTACATAAGCCCATACGTACCGCTTCCATATCAATGACTTTCATGGAGGAATTTTCAGACCTTAACAAAAAAGTATTTCCCGGATGCAGGTCGCCGTGTATGACAGTAATATTTTTCCCTGCCTTAAACCGTTCGTCCACCAACCTTTCGTACTCTTCCTTCAATCGCCTGATGGCATCCTGAAAATAATCCAACTTTTTAGTATCAATGGTATTGCTTAATCCGTTCCACACCTTTGGAATCTTGCCTGCCTCCTCCTTTTTCCGGTATTTCTGAAAGTCTTTCTCCATTCCGTTTAAATGGATGAGCAGATTATCTTTTGTCTCATGCCTCCAGTCAAGTCCGACTTCCCGAAACGCTTCTTCTTTTTCCCAAAAGGCCGCATGCATCTTTGCGGTCTCTTTCACCAACAGTCCATAGTTTTCTCGGAAGAATGCCCCATTCTCTGTCTCTTCATCAAAGCAACAGCCTTGAACCCCAGCATTCAAGTCCTCCATCAAAAGAATCTTTTTCTCAAAATCAATGGAATAAATCTGCGGAACATTTGATGTATATCGACTGAATAAATCGTACCCGAACAATTCTTTATCCTCGCCGTTATATAGTTTCTCCACCAATCGAAGTTCCTTTTGAGGTGAAGATAGTGTAATGTACAAACTCTTGTATCTTCCGTGTTTCTCTATCTTACTTCTGGTTATGTTACAGTTCCCAAGGTTCGGATTCGTCTTTCGTACCGCATTCATTATTTCCGCATCCTCTAACCCAATTATCTTCTCGGCTTTTGTATTCCCCATCTTCCGAATCACATAGTCTGCAATCTGTTCCGCCTGTGCTTCCAGTGCCGAGGTCGCTTTCACTTCTACTGCCTCATCCACCTCATAGGCCGGCATGATAAGCTCGTCAATCGTACACTGAAACATCCTCGCCAACATCGGTAGCAATAATGTTTCCGGCATAGTATGACCGTTCTCCCATTTACTGATTGCCTGCGGTGATATACAAAGCATCTCCGCCAGTTTTTCCTGCGATAAACCTTTTTGCTTTCTTCGTAATGAAATTTCTCTTCCGAGTCGTTTTGTGTCCAACATAGCAATTCTCCTTTTTTGTTTTTTATCCGGATACCCCTATTATAGACTTCTATCACAAAAGCGACTATACCAAAAAGGACAAGTATGCTTAACCGTCAGTTAACCCTGTCTGATGCTACAAAAGCGGAACAATCCATGTTGTAGCCCACGCTGGGGAACATGACTGCTAACTTTTTCATCGATTTTTCATCTCTGATTACTTCATTTTCTTTTTTTAATAATATCTGCAATGATTTTCCGGACAATCTTCCACAAGTTCTTCCAACTCTTTCAAACTCCGAATCTTCCAATCCGGATACTCCAAAAGCTCCTTCGGTTCTGCATAAATCCAATTTCCTTGTTTTATCCAGATTGTATACATCCCCACGTCATTGGCAGGAACAATATCGTTATCAAGTCGGTCACCTACCATGGCTGCCTCCTCAGGCATACACCCGGC
>JAFTPY010000349.1 GCA_017463035.1 Lachnospiraceae bacterium | reverse complement strand
GTCAGTATTATCGTATGGAATGTCTGTTACAGATGGAGTTTTGCTCCCTTACGGAAGAGGAATATGACGAATTGCTTGCGCAAAAAAGCGATTCGCGGAGCACCCCGGCGCAAAAGGAAGGTACGGAGGAGAAATTCGGAAGCGGACGCCTGCGCTTCTATTCGGGGGTAACACTGGATATCAGCGGCGGCGGTGTACGTTTTAATTCTTCCCATGAAGTTCAGCCGGGAGATGTTATTGCGTTGCGGATTGCATTTATGGAGGAAGAGGTACGAAAGATTCAGATATTGTTTGCCAAAGTACTGACAGTGGCAGCTGTACAGAATCGTTCGGGATTGTTTGAGCACCGTGTGGAGTTTGTTTCAATTTCTAATGCAGAACGGGAAAGTATTATTCGCTATATCTTTTTGGAAGAACGGAAACGCAGGCAAAGAGAATCGGGAAACGAATAGAGGTGAAATGCTATGAAAAAGAAAAATATTTTAATTATTGATGACTCTGCACTTATGAGAAGGGTATTGTCTGATATAATTAATTCAGATGAAAGATTCATGGTTTGCGATGTTGCAAGCAATGGTCTGGAAGCATATGACAAGATTACCTTAAACCCGGCGCAGTACGATGTGATTCTTCTGGATATTAACATGCCGAAGATGAACGGAATCGAGTTTATGGAAGAGATTAACCGTTTGAAATTAAAGCTGACGGTAATCGTTGTCAGTACCATAGCAGTGGAGGGTGCGGCAGAGACAATTCGCCTGCTGGAACTCGGAGCTTTTGACTTCGTAACGAAACCGAACAGTTTCTCCGAAGCAAAAGAAAACACCTTTCAGGAAAATGTATTGACTTGTCTTGCGTGTGCGGCCGGTTTTGAACGGACGGAGGTCCGGAACAGGAAGAAGCAGGAAATCCCTCAGATGCCGAAGCCGAAAGGAAATGATACAACGCCTGTAATTTCCGTGAAGGAAACGGTGACGAGAAAACCGCATAAAGCGGTAGGGAAGGATGCGAGAAAGCTTGTTGCTCTGGCTTGCTCCACGGGAGGACCGAAGGCTTTGCAACAGGTAGTTCCTTATTTGCCGAAGAATATGGACGCACCGATGCTTATCGTGCAACATATGCCGGCCGGTTTTACGGAAACTTTGGCAGCTCGTTTGAATGAATTGAGCGGTCTTACCGTAAAAGAGGCGGCAGACGGCGATGTGTTACAAAAGGGAACGGTATACGTCGCAAAAGGAGGATCTCAGCTCAGGGTCAGAAAAAAGGGAGGCGAGCATGTTTTGTGCGTTACGGACGAGCCTGCCAGAAATGCTTTAAGACCTTGTGCCGATATCATGTATGAATCTTTGTTGGAATCTGACTACGATGATATTACCTGTGTAGTACTTACCGGTATGGGCAGGGACGGCACCGTAGGAATTAAGCAACTTAATGACAAGCGCAATATTTATGTAATCGGTCAGGAGGCTTCCACCTGTACGGTATACGGTATGCCGCGTGCTCTGTGTGAAGCGGGGCTTGCGGATGAAATGGTACCGCTCGGTGAAGTTGCCGGGGCGATTATCAAAAACGTAGGAGTGCGATAATTATGGATGTAAGTCAGTACTTGGAAATATTTATTGATGAAACGAGAGAGCATTTACAAAGCTTAAACGAGCAGATTCTTATTTTAGAAAAGGAACCGGAAAACGTAGATACCATTAACGAGATTTTCCGTGCGGCCCATTCCTTAAAGGGTATGGCAGGTACCATGGGATATAAGAGAATGCAGCGTCTTACCCATGACATGGAAAATGTATTTTCCGAGATTCGTAACGGAAAGATGAAAGCTTCTCCGAAGCTTGTTGACGTTTTGTTCAAGGGCTTGGACGCTTTGGAGCAGTATCTGGATGTTATCGTAAATTCCGGAGATGAAGGAACGGAAGATAACGAGGATATTATTAAAGTATTAAATGAGATTTTAAACGAGGGTCTCGGCGGCGCGGCAGAACCTGCGGCACCGGCAGCAGCGGCATCGGCACCGGCGGCAGCAGCGGCAACCCAGGCCGTGGGTGAGAGCGGTGTAAAGCCGTATACTCTCGCAGAGCACGAAAAGAGTGCGATTGAGAAGGCTTTGTCCGAAAAGATGAATGCTTTTGCGATGACCGTTTATATTCAGGAAACCTGTATTTTGAAGGCGGCGCGTGCATTTCTGGTGTTTAAGGCATTAGAGGATTTAGGTACGGTTATTCATTCCGAGCCGGCAGTACAGGATATCGAGGATGAGCATTTCGATTTTGATTTTACTGTTGTTTTACTGACGGACAAGGATGCGGAGACCGCAAAGAAGAAAGTAGAGAACGTATCCGAAATCAAGATTGCTTGTGTAGAAGCCATTACCATGGATGCGGTTGCAACAGCATCTGCAACCGAAACAAAAGCAGCCGCAGAGAGTGCATCTGTTCAGCAGAAGGACAGCGGAGCACCGGCGGCAGCAGCGACGCAACAGAAGGCTTCCGCAGGAAAGCCGGTGGTAAATCGTTCCGTTCGTGTCGATATCGATAAGCTGGATGATTTGATGAATCTTGTCAGTGAGCTTATTATTGCTAAGAACGGACTGGTATCGATTAATACCGCAGATGTTGCGGGCTTGCGCGAAAGCGGATTTAACGAGCAGATTGAGTATCTGGAGCGTATTACCACCAATCTTCATCAGTCGGTTATGAAGACGCGAATGGTACCGATTGAAAACGTGGTAAGCCGTTTCCCGCGTATGATTCGTGATATCAGTAAGAAATTAGATAAGAAGATGGAATTATATATGTCCGGTGAGGAGACAGAGCTTGACCGTACCGTAATCGATGAAATCGGAGATCCGCTCATGCATATGTTGCGTAACGCTGCGGACCACGGTTTGGAATCCAACGAGGAACGTATCAAGGCCGGAAAGCCGGAGGTCGGTTCTATTTTCCTGAATGCATATCAAGACGGTAACAATGTAGTTATCGAGGTAAGAGACGACGGTAAGGGCGTTGATGTCGAAAAGATTAAGAAGAAAGCTGTGGAAAAGGGTACCATTACCTCTGAACAGGCAGCTACCATGACGGATAAGGAAGCAATTGATTTGTTGTTCCGTCCGAGCTTTTCTACCGCAGAAAAGATTTCCGATTTGTCCGGCAGAGGTGTAGGTCTTGACGTGGTTAAGTCCAAGATTGAAGCTCTCGGCGGTGACGTGGAAGCAAAGACCGTTCTCGGAGAGGGTACTACCTTTATCGTACGCTTACCGTTAACGTTAGCAATTATTCAGGCTCTTATGGTAGAGCTCGGTCAGGAAAAGTATGCGATTCCGTTAGGAAGCATCCAGACCATCGAGGATGTCTTGCCGTCCGACATTAAGTATGTACAGACGAAGGAAGTCATTCATCTTCGCGGTAATGTAATTCCGCTCATTCGTTTACGTAAGGTACTTGATATCCCGGAGGATGATTTTGCTCCGGAAAGTCTGACGGTGGTTATTGTAGCCAAGGGTGACCGTCTTGCAGGTCTTGTAATCGATAACTTAATCGGCCAGCAGGAAATCGTTATTAAGTCCATTGGTAAGTATATCAACAACAACAAGATGATTGGTGGCGCAACAATCCTTGGTGATGGTGAAGTCGCATTGATTCTTGATGCGAATGCAATAGTCTAGGAGGTGCCGATATGACAGAGACAGTTTCAAGTAAAGAAGCAAAGCAGTACATTGTAGTAAAGCTTGGAAACGAACAATACGGCATTGACATTCAGTATGTAGATAATATTGTTCGAATGCAGAAGATTACCAGAGTGCCGAAGGCACAGGACTTTTTCAACGGTGTGATTAATCTTCGAGGTGAGATTGTTCCGGTAATGAGTCTTCGTGTGAAGTTTGAGTTGGACCCGGATGAGTTTACCGGAAAGACCCGTATCCTGATTTTAAAGTTTGAGCCGCAGGCTGCGGTCGGTGTTATTGTAGACGAAGTAAGAGAGGTTGTTACATTAGATGCCGATCAGATTGAGAAGGTCAGCTACAATCCGAACGACGAAAAGTCATTGTTCCTTTCCGGTATCGGAAAGCATAATGATAACCTCATTTCTCTTTTGAATATTGAGGGAATTATCGTAGAAAAGGAAAAGGAAGCTTAATACACATATTCCAAGGAAGAGGTCAGGGGTGGCTTCTTCCTTGGTGTGTTTGAATTGGGAGGAAGGTATGGCAAAACTGGAATTAGATTCAATGAATGTAGTGCAATATGATGTATTGAAGGAAATCGGAAATATCGGTGCCGGAAATGCTACCACGGCATTGGCGACAATGCTTCAGGTAAAGGTCGATATGAAGGTTCCGAAGGTTGCATTGCTTGATTTTCAGGAGCTTCCTGAGATTTTAGGCGGTGCTGAAAATATTATTGCCGGTATTCTTCTTACATTGAGCGGGAATATCGACGGAATGATGATGTTTGTTCTGGAACGGGACGCCGCACATTCCATGGTAAATATGTTAATGGGACAGGATGTGCCGTTAGATGCGGATTTTTCGGAGATGGAAGCGTCGGCATTACAGGAAATCGGTAATATTATTACCGGAGCTTATTTGTCGTCTTTATCCAATCTGACACAAATGGCAATCAATGCCAGTGTTCCGTATATTGCAATCGATATGGCAGGAGCAATTTTGAGCGTGCCGGCGATTGAATTCGGAAAAATCGGAGATAAGGCACTTTTGATACAAACGGAATTCGGAGAAAAAGATACGCAGGTAAACGGTTTTTTCATTTTAATACCTACACTGGACTCTTATAATGCAATATTGACATCGCTTGGCTTATAGGAGGGACTATGGGAAATATGATTAAGGTAGGCATGGCGGATATGAACTATTGTCATGCTCCTGATGCAATTACTACATTAGGGCTCGGCTCTTGTGTCGGCGTTGTTTTGTATGACCCAAATGCAAAAATCGCCGGATTAGTGCATATCATGCTACCGGATAGTACAAAAATCAGAAACAATGAAAATTGTGCGAAATTTGCGGATACCGGAATCGACGAGATGCTCCGCAGAGTAATAAGTGCGGGGGCGTCCAGGTCTGCATTAAAAGCCAAGATTGCCGGCGGAGCGCAGATGTTCGCCTTCAGCTCGGAGAATGACTTGTTGCGTGTCGGTGCGCGCAATGTTGAAGCAGTGAAAGAAAAGCTGGCGGGGTTACGTATTCCGATTGTTGCGGAGGATACCGGAAAATCTTACGGACGTACCATAGAGTTTTATCCGGAAACATGTGATTTGCTGATAAAAGCAGTCGGCAAGTCAACTTATAAGATTTAGGAGGCGTAGGATGGAAGGGAAAAATATTCCGCCTATTATAACGCTTTCTGCGGCAGTAATCGCCTGTGGGATTTGTATTATGCGGGGAGCGTCTTTATATACGACACTTAAAATCGTACTGCTTGTGATGATTATTTTTTATATCATCGGCTGTATCGCACGAAAGATTCTCGTGAAGGTTGACAAGGATGCGGAAGAAGCGGCTGTGGAGCGACAGAGAATCGAACAGGAGTTGGCGGCAAAGGAGTTGGAGGAGGCTGAGCTGAAAAAAGAAGAAGAGGCTTTGGCGGAATCAGGCGAAGGTTTGTCGGACAGTACACCGGACAACGGAGCGAGTGAAGCGTTGTAGTACAGCAGGGCTTCCGGAT
>JAFTPY010000348.1 GCA_017463035.1 Lachnospiraceae bacterium | reverse complement strand
GGCGGAATCGGTTCCGTTTATACGGAGAGTGATTACAGTGACCGGAGACGGTGTGGTGAATCCGCAGAATTTTCAAGTGTGCTTCGGTACTTCTTTTGAAGAGCTTTTGGAAGCGGCAGGAGGTGCGAAGGAGGGCGCAGAATTATTTGTGGCCGGCGGTCCTATGCGAGGCATGGCTTTGTCGGCTTTGGCGGTCCCTTTGACTAAAACAATAGCAGCGTTTACCGTGTTGGGAAAGAAGGAGACGGCGGGCAGAATGACCGGGCCTTGTATTCGGTGCGGCAGATGTATGGCTGTTTGTCCGGGACATCTGGTGCCGCAGAAATTGATCAAGTATGCCGAGAAGGGTGATAAGGATGGCTTTGTACGTTTTGACGGCATGGAGTGCTGTGAATGCGGAAGCTGTTCCTTTGTATGTCCGGCGGGGCGGCCGTTGACTCAACGCTTCCGACAACTGCGTCGAAGCATTTTGGACGAAAGACGAAAGCGATAGGAGGAACGGGGATGGAGACGGAAGAGAAGAGAGAGAATGTGGACTTAATGCAGGAAACGGAAGATAAAAAGGGGACTGCGGAAAGCGCGTCGGAAGAGAAGAAAGGAACCGGGGATGGCAAACCGGAGGTCTGCGAGACGGCAGGAACAGAAAAAGCGGAGATGCAAAAGAGTACAGTCATGGCTCCGTTTCTGCACAGTAAGG
The DNA here is from genome assembly GCA_017463035.1 of Lachnospiraceae bacterium. Lineage (GTDB taxonomy): Bacteria > Bacillota > Clostridia > Lachnospirales > Lachnospiraceae > SIG307. The sequence continues at coordinate 2,124 of JAFTPY010000348.1, read as the reverse complement.
ATACTACAGCCGTGATAATGCGGGATGTGGCGTTTGCACTGATACCGGCGGCTTTGTTCGGCGTGTATCGGTTCGGGTTCAGGGCATTTCTGATTTTGCTGTTGTCTGTGACCTCCTGTGTGTTGACGGAGCATGTGTGTAAGCGGATACGTAAGGTACAGAGCGGAGGCTATGAATGCAGCGGCATCGTAACCGGTTTGCTGCTTGGTATGATGCTTCCCTTAAATGTTCCCTATTGGTTACCGATTGCGGGCGGCGTGTTTTCCATCGGTATTGTGAAAATGCTGTTCGGCGGGCTGGGGAGGAACCGCTTGAATCCGGCGGCAACGGCAAAGTGTGTGTGCTTCGTGTTGATGGGATTTGTTTTGAAAACATCCATGGACGGGTATTTGGTTACGTGGAGCGAAACGGAGCTCGGGGAGCTGTTTTTCGGATTCGGTGTAGGCATGATCGGAGAAGTCAGCGCATTTCTGATTTTACTGGGAGGACTGTATCTGGTATTGTGCGGAGTGATTACCCTTCATACGCCGGTAGCGTATCTGCTGTCTTTTTCGGCAGTGCTGCTTATGTTCGGCAATCACGGGTTTGATATGAAATGGCTGGCGATGCATTTGTGTATCGGCGGAGTGATGTTGGGAGCTTTCTTTTTGGCAAACGATTACAGCACGACACCTATGACAAAATCAGGAAAGATAATATTCGGTGCGCTTGTGGGAGCAGTGACTGCGGTGCTGAGGATTTTTGATTTTACTGTGGAAGCGGTGGCAGCGGCAATCGTGGTGGGAAATTGTTTTGCGCCGTTGATTGACCGGCTGACGTTTCCGAGATCCTTCGGAAAGGGACGAAAGGCAAATTTGTAAGGAGCGATTGTATAGTTTCGAAGGTGTTTGAGAAGGAAATAAGACTGGAAAGAAAAGAGGATAAGATGATGCGGTGTACAATGTGCGGAAGAGAAATCACAAATCAGGATGCGAATTATTGTGATTATTGCGGTACGGCATTGGGAGATGCGGCATACCGGGAAGCTCAGCCGGTGCAGCCGGCAACAGTGACGGATGCACCGAAGGAAGACAGGGTTTCTACCTGGCTTTTTCTTGGGGCGATGCTTCTTATGTTTGTTCCGGTGGTGGGCTTTTTTGCCCATGTCGGTATTTTGCTTTACTGGGCGGTTGCGACGAGTGTTGTGGATTCCAGGAAGAGTTTTGCAAGAGCAATTCTGATTTATGAGGGAGCAACGTTGGTATTTACTTTCACCATTATGGGAGCAATGCTGGCCGCTATGACATGATTGAGAGTTTTCCGGAATTGTTGTAAGCATTTCGGAAGTCGGAGGCGTTGTGTTATTGGAATACGATGAAGGAAACGAGGGATGGTATGAAATTACTTCATTGCGGAGATTTACATCTGGATTCGGCACTCAGTGCCAATCTGGACAGCGATAAAAAGAAACAGCGAAAAGGCGAGCTGTTGTCTTCCTTTGTACAGATGGCGGAGTATGCGGCGGAGCATGGGGCGCGGGCAATATTGATTGCCGGGGATTTGTTTGACGGAAGCTATGTGACAAAGCGGACGCAGAATCTGGTAAAGGATACGGTGTTGCGTTTTCAGGAGATAGACTTTTTATATTTAAAGGGCAACCACGATGCGGAGAGTTTTCTGGATTTGTGGGAGGAACGTCCGGAGAATTTGAAGCTGTTCGGAACGGACTGGACCTATTACCGTTATGACAACGTGGTGATTGCCGGAGCGGAATTTGCAGACGGAAACGGAGAAAGATTGTACGATTCCCTGGTGCTGAACCGCTCGGATTGCAATATTGTGCTGTTACACGGTCAGACGGAGAAATACCGCTCTGCGGAAAAGGCGGAAACGGTTTCTTTGGCTGCCTTGAAGAATAAAAATATCGATTATCTTGCACTGGGGCATATCCATTCCTACCGTTACGAAGCATTGGATACCCGCGGGGCATGGTGTTACTGTGGCTGCCCGGAGGGCAGAGGCTTTGATGAGTGCGGCGAAAAGGGCTTTGTATGGCTGGAAATTGAGGAACAAAAGGTAACCCACAGCTTTGTTCCGTTTTCGGTGCGGACGGTACATGAGTTGCTTGTGGATATTTCCGAGGCG
>JAFTPY010000347.1 GCA_017463035.1 Lachnospiraceae bacterium | reverse complement strand
TAAAGCTGTTGCAGTCCGGAAAGGTTGATGCTGCAATCGATAAGGTTTGTGAGGTTGCGAAGGTGGATAAGACTGAGGCAGCGGAATTGGTTGAGAAGCTTAAGAAGCTTTTAAAGTAATTTTATGGCAGTAAGAATGAAAGGGCTCCGTATCGGAAGATGCGGGGCCCTTGCTATATGCGTAGCAACGCCTGCGCAGAATCGCAAAGGGGCCTCAAAGGGATGGCGTGAGAACACTACAATAAGTAATGCATAATTGCTATAAGAAAATAAAATAATACAAAATGTAATTTATATATTGCATTTTGTAAAGAAGTGTGATATGATGTATCCAGAACATGAGAGAACATGTTAATTCAATTTTCTTAGGGAGGTAAAAAATATGTCAAAGAGTAAAGGATTCATGAAACCGGATGAGCGTATTGAAAAGGAGGCCAATCGGTTTTCCGGGAAACTGTTTTATGTGATGTGTGCCTTATTGATTGTGTCTCTGGTAGTAAAATGTTGTTTCGATTTACCGTTTTATGTGTATGCGCTGGAGATTGTCGGTTTGGCAGCAGGTGTAGTGTGTTTTCTGGTACAGGAGCTGAGAAGCGGCATTTTGTTTGTGACGAAAAAAGATGAGGTACTTTCGGAACTTCATAGTAAGGCGTTAACAAAGGCAATGATGGTTCAGTTTTATGTGTTGGTGATAGTCGGATGTATACCGGTATTGGTGAGCGATTTTTATGAACCGTTTCAGCAGTATGAGTGGTGGTTTTTCGGTTACATGCTTGCAATCTTACCGGTTTCCCTGATTATTACGATTGTTATGATAAAGAAGGGCTGGTACGTTTGGGGAGGTAAGAATAGAGAGATGTCCGGAAAGAAAAATCTGGCGGTGCGAACGGTATTTGCTTCTTTGCTATTTGGTATTCTTACGGAGATAGGGAACGGGTTTAATCACGTGTATCGTGAGGGAGTATTCCATGCGGAAGGTATCTTATGGGTTGTCGCTATAGGAGCTCTTTGGGGAATTGTGTTTTATTTTGTGATGTCGGCTATGATTAAGGTATCGGAGAAGCAGGCTGATAAACAGTTACGGGAAGCCGGTGTGGAGACCGATGAGCAGGGAGGTACGACTTATGAAGAATAAACGTATGAAAATAGCACGGGTGGAATGTGACCTGACCCAGGAACAGTTAGCGGAAAAAATCGGCGTGGCACGTCAGACCATCGGTCTGATTGAAGCGGGAAATTATAATCCCAGCATCAGTCTTTGTATTGAAATCTGCAAGGCACTCAATAAGACGTTGGATGAGCTGTTTTGGCCGGTGGAGTAGAGGGATTATATGCAAAAAGTCAAGCTCAGGCTTGGCTTTTTGTGGTATACTTGTCTTGTGGTAATTTGTTTATATGAAGCTAATACGAAAGAGAGGGTGTTACTTATGAGATTTGCAGAACTTTCCCGCCCGTGGCAGCGGGTGTTTGAGTTGGCATGGCAGTCCTTTTGTGAAGGAAGCAAGGCTATCGGTGCGGTAATAACGGATGAGAACGGAGAGATTATTTCCGAGGGGCGCAACCGGATCTTCGAAGGTTGCATTCCGAATCCGGCAGTGTGGCACGCAGAAGTGGAGGCGGTACGGAATTTGGATGTACTAAAGTATCCGAATGTAAAAGCGTATACCTTGTATGCCGGTTTGGAGCCTTGTCCGATGTGTATGGGAACGCTGGTGATGGGACATATCCGGCATGTGGTAATCGGAGCACCGGATGATTACGGCGGAGCCATGGGACTGATGCAGCATCATCCGTTTTTGGCAAGAAAGAATGTACAGGTGACCTTCGAAAATGAAGAATACGGTCATATGCAGAGAGCGTTTCAGACGTTATGGGAGCTGGTGTACCACGGAGAGACCCCTCGTTTGCCGAAGAAACTGGAAGACTTTTCCGTGTATAATAAAGTCGGTGTGGATGCGGCGAAAAAGCTTTTGACAGACGGATTTTTGCGGGAGAGAAAGTTTGCGGAGATATCAGCGGAAGAAGTGTTTGATGCGTTGGCGGAGAGGTTTATGCGGGAAAGGTAAAAGTATAGGAAAATGAAGAATGCGCTCACTGCCGGGAGGTGGTGGGCGCATTGTTGCTATATAATGTTATTTACCGAAAAGGTCACTGTGAGTACCGGAACGGACAAGAGTTAATACTAATACGTCGTCTTCAATGCGGTAGATGAGGAGCCAGTCCGGTGAAATGTGACACTCTCGATGACCTGACCAATTGCCGGATAACGAGTGGTCTTTGTGCTTTTCTTCCAATGGTTGACCGTTGGCAAGTTTGTTAATAATATCTTTCAGAAGGTCGGTATCTAAATGACGCTTCTGTGCCAATTTATAGTCCTTTTTAAACTGGCCGGTAGGTTTGATTGTGTATTTTGTCATGTGTTAAGGTCTGCAAAGAGGTCGTCTACATTGTTGTAGCCTTTTACTGCCGGATCCTTTGCAATCCTTTCTGCCTCCAACATAGCTGCGACAGTTTCCTGATTCGGTCTGCCTTCCGTAATTTTAAACGGAATACCGCCTTCGCGTAAGGATTGACGAACAAAAATATTAAAAGCGGTACTGAGACTCATACCGAGTTCGTCAAAAAGCGCTTCGGCAGCCGACTTTAAGTCGCTATCCATGCGGATGCTGATATTACTGGAAGTTGTTTTTGCCATGATAATCACCCTTTCTTTAATGATTCTATGTATATTATATACGATTTGCACGAAAAAATCAATGATTTGCACGAAAATAATAAAATGGTTTTTCTTTTTCGTTTTGCATATAATAATAAAAAGACTTGACGTACAGAAAACTGTACGTTATAATAAGAGTACAGAAAACTGTACGTGACTTGAAGGGAGGTAATAGAATGTTAGCAGTGAATTATACAACGCTTAGAGATAATATGAAAGCCTGTATGGATAGGGTGACGGACGATTATGAAACCATGATTGTCACCAGAAAGGACAATCGTAATGTGGTTATGTTGTCCGAGGAAGCCTATAATAACTTGATTGAAAATGTTTATGTGATGGGGAATAAGGCTAATTATGATTGGTTGATGGAATCGAAGGAGCAGTTGGAAAAGGGGAAGACTTCCGTGCGAAGCCTTATCGAGGTAAGTGCGGATGAATAAAGTGTTTACGGAGAACGGATGGAAAGATTACGTCTATTGGCAGACCGAG
>JAFTPY010000346.1 GCA_017463035.1 Lachnospiraceae bacterium | reverse complement strand
TCTGACTGTTTTGGTATCGATTTTTCTCCGATACTCTCCGGAGTCAATATCCACAAAGGAAATCACAGTAGCTCCCTCTCCTGCAAATGTAGCCTTAGAAACATCCAATGCATTGATATCCGAAGGCTCCGGAATCTCTTCTTTGGCATCCTCTCTGGATACGCAGTTTAATTCAATCGCATCCCGCGCCATCTCAATGGCGTCCGACATATCTTTCCCTTCTGTGAGTATTTCCAAATCAGGCACTTCTACCAACACACAGTTCTTTGCTTTTGTAAAAAATACAGGGTATACACTTTTCATCGTATCCATCTCCTCCGATTTACTGTAACAGCCTAATACCCAAAACTCCCCTCCAGAGACTCGTCATTTTCAATCCACTCCTGTACATCAATCACGCGATACTCGTTTTCCGTATCCCGGATAACCACCTGCTTAATCCCGGCATTGATGACCATACGCTTGCACATGGAACAACTGCTGGACTTCTCGATATACGCTCCCGTCCCAACTTCTTTTCCCACCAGATAGAGCGTACTGTCTATCATTTTCTCCCGCTCTGCGCTGATGATTGCATTGGCCTCGGCATGAACGCTGCGGCACAGCTCATACCGCTCTCCCCGCGGAATATTTAACTGCTGTCGGATGCAATAGCCCAAATCACTGCAATTTTTTCTGCCCCGCGGTGCCCCTACATATCCCGTAGAGATTACCTCATCGTTTTTCACAATCACCGCACCGTAGTGTCTGCGTAAACAGGTACAGCGCTTTGAAACCACTTCCGCCAGGTCAAGATAATAATTGACTTTATCCCGTCTCTCCATGTGAAATCCTCCCTTTTCATTAGATTACCGCCATTTGTCTTAGGTTACTGTTTCTCCACACTTCCCGCACGCTCCATCAGCGCCTTATAACACTCCGGGAACTCCTTCTTTACGGAAATAATCTTGCCGTTAGTATCAAGAAATCCGTGTTCCGAATGGCCCTCACAGGCAAGGGTTCCGTCTTCTTTGTACATGGCATACTTTAGCTTTAACTTCACGCCGCGGAATTCTTCAATCCCAACTTCAATGCGAATTCGCTCCGGAAACTTCGTACTTACCTTATACTTACAATCCACCGCCGTTACCGGAGAGACCATCCCCAATGCCTCCAGCTTGTCCATTCCCCAACCGATTTGCTCCAGGAAATCTACTCTGGCCTCTTCCATCCACCGGATGTAATTGGAATGGTGCACAATCCCCATCTTATCGGTTTCGTAATACTGCACTTTGTGTTCATACGGTCTCATTTCTTGTTCCTCCCAAGTATCTTCTATCGTTCCGAGTTACCTCGCAAATATCTACTGCGATCTTTCCCTGCCTATCTTTGTAACAACTCTACCAGCATCTCAAATACAAACTCCGTTGCCGCTTCTCTTACTGTATTGCGTCCCAAGTCTCCGAACTGCTTTGTCACTGCAGTCAGTTCTCCGTCCACGTAAAAGCCGAAGCAAACCATGCCCACCGGCTTTGTGGCGGTCCCCCCGGACGGCCCCGCAATTCCGGACACACCTACCCCGACTTCAGCATTCTGTGCCTTTGCCACGCCTTCTGCCATCTGTCCGGCAACCTGTTCGCTGACTACTCCATAGCGTTCTATCGTCTCCGACTTCACCCCGAGATACTTTATCTTCGCCGCATTTGCGTAGGTCACCACACCTGCATCAAACACCGCCGAGGCACTGGCCACACTTACCAATCGCGCAGAACACAGACCACCGGTACAGGACTCCGCAAAGGAGATGTGATAATCTTTTTCTTGTAGTAGTGCTACAACTTTTTCTTCCGGTGTTGGCAACGCTTTGCTGTTTTCCATCGTGTATTTCATCCTTTCTCACTCTCTAGTTTCCGCACTCAATACTAATCTGATTGAACACATGCAATATATCGTCCGTTACCAAGTTTGCCTTTTCTTCACCGGACTTATCCATGACAATATGCCCTTTATCCATCATCAACAAGCGACTGCCGTATTCCACAGCGTAACGAAGGTTATGGGTAACCATAATAGCCGTCAGCTTCTTTTCCTTTACCACTTTATCTGTTAACTGCATAATAATCTCTGCCGTATGCGGATCAAGCGCTGCCGTGTGTTCGTCCAGAATCAAGAAATCAAGGGGCGTTAACGTTGCCATCACAAGAGAAACCGCCTGTCTCTGTCCTCCGGACAAGGCCCCAAGTTTTACATTCATTTTATCCTCTAACCCAAGACCGAGACTTGCAAGCTGCTCCTTATAATACCCTGCTCTTGCCTTATTTACCCCGGAAGAAAGACCGAAGTGCTTTCCCTTATGGTCTGCCAGAGACATATTTTCCAATATGGTCATATTCGGACAAGTGCCTAATGCGGGATTCTGGTACACACGTCCCATCTTGCGATATCGCTCAAACTCTTTCATACGGTCAATACTTTCTCCGTTAATCAACACCTGCCCCTTATCAATCGGAATGCTCCCGCAAATAATATTTAACATGGAGGTTTTACCGCTGCCGTTACTACCCACAACCGACACAAACTCTCCGTCTCCTACCGTCAGATTGAAGTCATTAAACAGACACATTTCCGTTACCGTGCCCGCATTATAAATCTTAGAAATGTGTTTCATCTCAAGCATGCTTCTTTGTGCCTCCCTTCTGACAATTTCCCACCACCAAAATCACAAGGAACAATACCGCCGTCACCAGTTTTAACAGGTTCGCCGGAAGTCCGAGGCTGATGGCAATCTGAATACAAACCTTATAAATCACACTTCCCACCACCACAGCGGTAGTCCCCTTTACAAAGCCTTCTTTCTTAAAAATAGTCGTACCGATAATTACCGTTGCCAGACCGAATACCATCTGACCGGTTCCCATCGTGGCGGAAAAGCTTCTCTGCTCATGACATACGACACAGCCACAAAGTGCTACTAACGCATTCGCAATGACAAGACCTAAAATCTTTACCTTGCCCTTATCCTTAGCAAGAGAAGTTACCAACACATCATTGTCGCCCACCGCCCGGAGTAAAAGACCGTTCTTTGTTTTAAAATACAAATCCAGTAAGATTTTAAAAATCACTACCAAGAGGAACGCTACAATCAACTTTCTCTGTAATAACGTAAAGTTGCCGAACACGGTTGCTACAGGTTCTGCGGTAAAAATCGTGTCCACATCTCTGCCCACTGCAAGATTGGATCCTGCAATCTGCAAATTAATAGAAAACAGTGCCGTCATGGTGATAATGCCTGCAAGCAAATCACGCACTCCGAAACATACGTGAATCACACCGGTCACAAGACCGGCCAAAGCACCCACGGCCATAGCCAAAGGCAAGGTCAAATACGGATTCACTCCTTTTACCAGCAGCACCGCCGTAACAGCCGCTCCCAGCGGGAAGCTTCCGTCCACCGTCAAATCCGGAAAATCCAAAATCTTATAAGTAATGTAAATACCGTAGGACAGCAGGGCATAAATAAAGCCCTGCGTCACTGTACTGATAATTAAGTCAAGCATCGTTCTGCTCCAATCTTTGCTGTTTACAATTATTCCTGAGATTCAATTGCCTTCTCTGCAATGTCTGCCGGAACCGTCATACCCATTTCGGCAATTGCCGCAGAGTTAATATAAATACCGTACTCTGCAATGGTTTCGTACGGAATCTCGGAAGCCTTTACCTCACCCTTTAACACCTTTGCTGCCATAGCACCGGTCTGGCGGCCAAGCTCGAAATAGTCAATCCCTGCCGCAGCCACACAACCAAGGGTAACCTGTTCTACTTCACTTCCATACACCGGAATCTCTGCCTCATTGGTTTTCTCCAATACAGAAGAAAGGACACCTACAACATTATTATCCGTCAAATTAGAGAAACAGTCAACACCCTTACTGATTAACATATCTGCCGCCTGAGTTACCTCGGACTGCGCCGTTACCCCCACTGCCTCAACAGTAAAACCATAGTTGCCCGCCTTTGCCTGATACTCCTCAATGGCAGACACGGAATTCGGCTCGCTGGTGGTATAGATGATGCCGATGGTATCTGCTTCCGGCTGCATCTTACGAATTAAATCAAGCTGTGCTTCTACCGGGAGCTTATCGGAAGTTCCGGTAATATTACCGCTGTCAAGCTTTGCCTTTACCGGATCGGTAATTGCGGTAAAAATCACCGGAATATCCTTATCTTCTGCCGCTGCAAAACAAGCCGTTGCCGCGTTGGTGGCAATCCCACACATCAAATCCACGTTCTTAGCAGAAAAGTTCTGTCCGATCTGGGTACAGATGTTATCATCAAATCCTGCATTCTGATAATCCACGGTAAAGTCCGTTCCTTCTACCAAACCGGCATCCGCAAGTCCCTGTAAAAATCCCTCACGGCAGTTATCCAAAGAACCATGCTCTCCGTATTGGCTGATACCGATTACCGGAATTTTCTTTTCGCCACAAGCTCCCATACCAAATACCATTGCCATTGCTACTACTGCACAAAGTGCTCTTTTCATTGCCTTTCTCATACTGATGTCCTCCTGAATTTAAATTTGCATAACGAAAAGTCCCGCCCCATGTATACTAAACGTTAGCTACATGGGACAGGACTTGAATATCCTGCGGTGCCACCCATATTGATGATTGCTCATCCTCTCTGCTTCGCACTATCATGCGAACCGTACCGTAACGGGGTACATTCCGTCGACTGCTACTTGCTTCAGCATTGCCAAAGTGTTCGGTCGCCCTCCTAAGTCCATTCCCCTGTCATTCCACTGCTGCAATCACACCATCTGCAACTCTCTGAAAGCTTCCCGTACAGGCTACTTACTCTTAGTCATCGGTTTCTTTTTGTTGAAATGATTCTAGCACCGTATTTTTTAAATGTCAATCCCCATTTTTAAAATTTAAGCATTTTTTCTTTCGGACTTCTTAACGGCAGTTCCGCACACAGCATCCCCTGCAACCTTACTCCGTCAAAAAGCATCCCCCTACCGCGAGTACCCTGCGTTGCGCCTTTAGAATCTCTTCCTCCGTACCGTTCCACCGGTCAATGTCTTCGCTTACAAAATAGAGCAACCGGTCAGACAAATTCAGCAAGAATCTTTCGACGATTTTTCCCGAAGCTCCGCTTAAGGCTGACGTCAAGGTTTCGTTATCCAGATTTCGCAAAATCACCTGAAGCTCAAAATCTCCCACCGATGCAAAGCGTTCCAATAAATCAGTTTTCTCCGAAAACAGCTTTTTATCCTTGTACTTTCCGATTATTTCATCCCGGGTACGTTTCCCCTGTGCTCCTCTCCTTGCATCTTCCAGCTTCTCCCAATACCCCACTCCAACATAAGATGCAATAATTTCCCGCAACAGTTCGGGATGCGCTCCGGAAGCAATCTCTCCCAGCACATGCACAATCATATAACCTTCTCTTTGTTCCTCAGCAGCCAGTGTCGTTACATAATTTTTCAAAAGCCGGAATATCAGTTCATTGTCCATTTGTTTTAGAAACGACTGTAAGAAATAGTGAACCGCAAACGATAAAAATCCGCTTTCTCCCTTATATTTCTTCATGTAATCATCTAAGGCCAACAGTCCTTCCTGTCTGCTGATTTCGCTGCACTTAAGCAGCTCCTCGGCCACCTCCACCAAGCACAGTTTCTCACTATTGTACATTCCGATTTTTTCCAAACGCTTTTCTTCCCGTCCCACCAGTTCATCAATGCTGCACTCAAAATAATCCGCCAGTTCCCATAATATTTCTATACCGGGATTGGCAAGGTTCCGCTCCCACTTCGAAACCGCTGCCGGACTTACACAAAGGATTGCCGCCAATTGTTCCTGTGTCATGCCCTTTGCCACCCGGAGGAAATATATCTTTCCTCCGATTGCTACTCTGTGATGCTCCATATGTCCCCTCCTTCGTACAAAACTTCCGATGCTTCTATACCGATTATACCTGTCACCGGAAGCTTCGTCAAAGGATAAAACGGCAAGTTATAAAACCTATGGTTTCGTAACTTATTCTGTCATCGGCACTGATATCTCTAAAACAACTCCTTATTTGTCGATTCCGCACCCACCAAAGCAGAGCCCCCGCGCCCGGTTCACACACATCAAAATCTCCTCTTTTCTTATCTCATCAAACCACCATCCCCGATACACCGGATTGGATGTCCTCTGTTCATTCTCCAACTCTACAAATAACCGCCTCGTATATTCTTCTCCAACAGAATTCAAGCATTCCTCACTCTTCTCCTCTTTCGAGAGCAGACTTCGTAACACCCAGGCTAAAGAGTGAAGCTGTTCGTTGGTTTTTAAGGACGATATCGCCGTCATATCCACGGAATACTCTCCGCAAATTACCTTTTTACTATCCTCGGTACAAACAGTCTGCAATAGCAAAGACTTTGTCCCTTCCCCTGTCAGCAATACCGTTCTCTCTCTTTCCGTAAATTCTGGACACATCCCTTCGGAAACCTGCAAATTCAGTACCTTTACCGCATCGGTCACATCCGTGGCAACATATTCATGCATCAAAATCACAGTATCCGCAATTTTTAAATACTCTCCCGAACCGCCGATCACAAGGATGGTGGATACCCCCTTTTGCTCCGTAATACTCCGTATTCTGTCCGTAAACGGAATGATCACCTCATCTTTTACAATCTTTCGCATGAGTTCATCCCGAATCATAAAATTCGTAGCACTCTTATCCTCATCGATGGTCAGAAGACGGCTGCCTCCCGCAATGGACTCAATGATATTTGCCGCCTGGGAAATACTTCCGCTGGCATGTTTTGTAGTAAAATCCCGAATGTTCTGAAACGGGATATCGGAGAAAATCATGGAAATATCCTCATTGGCCACAGATCTTCCGTCCTCCATGGGAACCGTCACCCGCAGACGCTCCGGCGAAACAAAGGGTACCGCCGTCTCCAGCGGCTCCTCACTGTCACCTTTTCTCGGCAAAATACTTCCGTCCGCCACAAATGCCACATATCCATTTTCCCGACAAAAAGCC
>JAFTPY010000345.1 GCA_017463035.1 Lachnospiraceae bacterium | reverse complement strand
GGGCTTGCGCAAATATTCACTACCGCGCTCACTCCTTTTTCGCATAAAGAAGTCAGCACCGCATCTCTGTCTTCATCAAAAGCCTCATCATCATAATGGGCATGGGTATCAAAAATCATAATTTTACCTCTAAAAATTTCCGCTCAACGCTTCTTTCGTAATCGCAAAAAACTCCCGCACATAATACTGTATGGTAACCGCAAAAAACTCCGTGGCACCCAGTCCGGTCACATCGGTATAGCCTAAGTTTTTCGCCAGCTTTACCGCCCGGAACACATGAAAATCATTGGTAACCAGTACCACGTTCTTGTCCACAAACCGAACCTGACTTACAGAGGTTCCGCATAACGGTATCTCCTCTTCCGCTCCGGACTTCGCCCGTTCCCACTGCTGAATCACTTCCGCTGAAAACCTCAGATTCTCCGCCGTACTGGTGGAACGGTCCTCTAATAAAATCCGATCTTCCTCAATTCCGAGGCGCACCAGTCCCCGGCGAATTGCTTCCGCTTCACTGATGTTTTCGCCGCTGCCCTTTCCGCCGGAAGCCACCGCAATTGCCTGCGGATGCTCCTCAAGGTACTGCGCTGCGGCACGAATCCGTGCTCCCAGCACTAAGGTAGGTACCTCTCCCCGGACCTGCGCCCCGAGAACAATCACATACTCTCCGTCCTGTGCCGGAGCCTTTCTGCCTGCGGAAAACACCACCGCCTCCACCGTCAGAAAGATTGCCATGCAGAGCCAGAACACGCCGCACAAACACATTGCCGTCGTTTTCAACCGCGGGATTCTGCCCGTCAACACCAAAAACAGCAGAACTACCGCCACCAGTGCCACTACACAAGTCAACGGCCAAAACCATAAAAAAGAAGTCGCCTTTCCGGAAGCATACACCACCACCGTGGAATACAGGAACGCAAACACGGCATACAACAGCAGAACCACCAAGGTAATCCACAAAAACACCTGCATTCCCTTACTCCTTTCCAATCGCTTCATACGCTCTCCCACCGACAACTTCTCCTTTGACAAACAACGCGAAAGCTCCTCCAAATCAGACCTTCTGCGCTTAAAAACCCTATTCCGTACCTTCATCCGTTAATCCTCCTGTGTAAACCGATATTATTCCTTAATACCACTCTAACACAGAAACATTAACCTATTCTTGCCGACTTCTTAAGGCTTCTTAAACAAACTCTTTCATTTTAATTTAGTCAAAAGAGTTCTCTATATGCCAAAGCCCGTCCGTATCTCCTTCGTACAACTCCCAATCCGTATCGGACACTTCGATATACCAGTCTTCGCCTTCGCACTCCATCCAGCCGTAGTAATTATCTCCCGCAATGTCATCATACCAGTATTGCCACAAATTCGGACTGACATCCGTATTATACCATAAATAACAGTCGCTGTCATAATCATAATAGGACCGGGCACCGTAATCCCAGGTAAGATGCTTCTCGTAGTCCTCATCCTCGTCACAAATACGGTAAATGTCCGGCGAAATCTCATCCAGATAAATATCGGTTCCGTATATTTCCAGATTGGTTTCCGTCTCTTCTACCGGTTCATACTCCTCTACCGGAGTATTTTCCGTGTAAATAACACGTTCGAAGAACGAGTCTGTCTCCCGGTCGATTTTGGCTGTTGTGGCAAACATAATAATCATGATAACAATCGGCAATGCAAAGCTAATCAGCATACTCTTTAGCAAGCGATTCGAGATATTGTTTACCATTTCGCCCGTGTCACTGTAGGAAACCGTACCGATGCCGATATTGATAATTTCATCAATATAAACCGGCGTTTTATTCATTTCCGCACCGCAATTTTGACAGGTCGGGTAGAACCCTTCCTTCCAATCAGCCTCCAATTCCGTACCGCAATAATCGCACACATAATGCGCCTCGTAAGACCCATCCGGCTTCTTAAAAACGATACTCTCCGCATCATAGTAGGTTCCGTTCTCATCGTAGTACCCCTTCCGATACGAAATACCCGTCTTCTCATCCGTCCAGGCCTCATTGTAATACATATAATCATGGTTCTTACAACGCATCAGCACGGACTTCTGTCTCAAATGCGACGGAATCCCTGTAGGCTGATTCCTCCGGACCCTTCCGGAAGAAACCGACGATGTACTCCTACTGCTACTGTAAGAACGCCTATAGGAGCTGCTATGAGACGAACTGCTCCTTCTTCTGCTCGATGAACTGCTCCGACTACGTGACGAACTGCTTCTGCTGCGCGAACTACTTGAACTCGAACTTCTTCTTCCCGGTGGCATAGAAAATCCCCTCACTCACTTAAAAAATTATACTCACTTTCCTCTTGTTGCCAACACTATAACAAAACTCTATATCATCGTAACCTCTTCTCAGCCCGCAGAAATCGGCCTCAGAAGGTATCCTTTTCAAAAACAGGCCTCTACCCCGGTTGAATACTTCGCCGAAAAACATCCTTCTGAGGAATGGTTTTCGAACTTTGTGCAGGGTATTAGGCAGTTCTTATTACTCCGAAAGCTTACTGCTATGTCCGAACAGGACGTTCGGACAAGTGACGCATGCGCCACGGACGGCGCATAAGGAACGGTAGCAAGCCTATTCTAGCGAATATCCCCGGAGGAATTAGAACTCCTTATACCCGGAAGACGAGAGAAAACCATTCCTCAGAAGGATGTTTTTCTCGTAGAACCCCAACCGGGGAGAGGCGTTTAAAACCTTAACAGATTTCTGCGCCCGCCGGCATCTTCTTCTCCGGCGTCATCAGTGCCAGCTCACCGTTCTCATCCTCGGCGCAAAGAAGCATACCCTCGGATACAATACCCGCAAGAGTAGCCGGCTTTAAGTTCACCAGAACCATAACCTTCTTGCCCACCATTTCCTCAGCGGAATAGTGCTGCTTAATACCGGATACGATCTGCTTTACCTGACTGCCGATTTTTACCTGGGAGCAAAGAAGCTTCTTAGACTTCTTTACTTCCTCACAGGCAATGATTTCGCCCACCTGGAACTGAAGCTTTGCAAAATCATCGTAGGTAATTTCCGGCTTTGCCTCGATATCAATCACAGACTCTTCTTCCTTTGCTTCCTCTTCGCCAGGAACCGGAAGACCGAGACGCTTTGCTTCCACAGCCGCCTCTGCCGCTGCCTCTGCCCGCTGCTTCTCCTGAATCACGGCAACCTTCTCCATGACTTCCTTTGCATCCAGACGTGCAAAGAGGATTTCCGGAGTTTCCGTTACCTTTGTACCAGATACATACAAACCGTAAGTCGCGAGGTTTTCCTGACTGCGCTCCGTTGCATTCAACTGAGCAAAAATCTTATCTGCGGTACGCGGAAGGAAGGACTTTAAGAGAGACGCACCGATGCAGATGCTCTCAACTAAATTATAAAGTACGGTAGCCAAACGGTCAGCGTTTGCCTCATCCTTTGCAAGAGCCCACGGAGCGGTCTCGTCGATATATTTATTGCAACGCTTGAACAAATTAAATACTGCGGAAATGGCGTCAGCCACACGAAGCTTCTCCATCTTCTCTTCCACAATACCCGGGGTCTCAAGAGCAAGCGCCTTTAACTCCTCGTCCACCGGCTCAGCTACGCCGCCGTTACGAACCACGCCGCCGAAATACTTGTTGCTCATGGAAATGGTACGGTTTACGAGATTACCTAAGGTATTTGCAAGGTCTGCGTTCAGACGCTCAACGAGGAGCTCCCAGGTAATGGTTCCGTCATTATCAAACGGCATCTCATGAAGCACGAAGTAACGTACCGCGTCCACGCCGAACAAATCCGCCATATCGTCCGCATAAATTACGTTACCCTTGGACTTACTCATCTTATCACCGCCCTGCAGCAGCCACGGATGACCGAAAATCTGCTTCGGAAGCGGAATATCAAGAGACATAAGGAAAATCGGCCAGTAAATCGTATGGAAACGGATAATATCCTTACCGATTAAGTGTAAATCTGCCGGCCACAGCTTGTTAAACTGTTCGGTCGGGTTACCGTCCGCATCGTAACCGATACCGGTAATGTAGTTGGTCAGTGCGTCAAGCCATACATAAACCACATGCTTCGGGTCCTCTTCCACCGGAATACCCCACTTGAAGGAGGTACGGGATACACAAAGATCCTGTAAGCCCGGAAGCAGGAAATTGTTCATCATCTCATTCTTACGGCTCACCGGCTGAATGAACTCCGGATGAGTGTTGATGTGCTCGATGAGACGGTCCGCATACTTGCTCATCTTGAAGAAATATGCCTCTTCCTTGGCCGGCTGTACCGCACGTCCGCAGTCCGGGCACTTGCCGTCCACCAGCTGGGAATCGGTCCAGAAGGACTCACACGGCGTACAATACATTCCCTCGTAAGCACCCTTGTAAATGTCGCCCTTGTCCACCATCTTCTTGAAAATCTTCTTTACCTGCGCCTCATGGTCCGCATCGGTGGTACGGATGAACTTATCATAGGAGGTATCCACCAAATCCCAGATACGCTTAATCTCACCGGATACACTGTCTACAAACTCTTTCGGAGTAACGCCTGCCGCAG
>JAFTPY010000344.1 GCA_017463035.1 Lachnospiraceae bacterium | reverse complement strand
AGTCGTGGGCGCGCTCGTATGACTGCGCAACTGCTTGAGAACAAGTTCTCGCAGTTTGCTCGCATACTCACTTTGCCTACACGCAAAAAAAGGCCATCCCACACTTGGTGCGATGGCCTTTCAAATTCATATCTTACATATCCTTAATCTCGCTGTGTAACTGATGCAAGGACTTAATCTCACGGTTACCGTGCTTACGTACGGACTGGATACCCTTTGCGGTAGCTCTTGCCGCAGCAGCGGTGGTCATGTACGGAATCTTGCCCTTGATGGCTGCCTTACGCAGGTAGCTGTCGTCGTTTACGCTATCCTTGCCTGCCGGAGAGTTGATGATTAAATCAATGTCGCCGTTGGTAATCATGTCAAGGATGTTCGGACGACCCTCGGAAAGCTTCTTTACAAGCTCTGCTTCAATGCCTGCCTCGGTGATAACCTTGTGAGTATTGCCGGTTGCAAGAATCTTGAAGCCGTTGTTGGAGAACATCTGCGCTACTTCAACGATGTCTACCTTGTCCTTGCGATTCACGGAGATGAGAACCGTGCCGCTCAGCGGGAGCTTGGACTGGGTAGCTTCCTGTGCCTTGTAGAAGGCTTCACCGTAGGAAGGAGCAAGTCCTAAAACTTCACCGGTGGAACGCATTTCCGGTCCGAGAATCGGGTCAACCTCCGGGAACATGTTGAACGGGAAGACAGCTTCCTTTACACCGTAGTACGGGATATCCTGTTCCTTAAGGTCAGCCACCGGAGACGGACGACCGGTCAGCTCGGATGTAATAATATCGGTTGCAATCGGTACCATGCGGATGTTGCAAACCTTGGAAACAAGCGGAACGGTACGGGATGCACGCGGATTTGCTTCCAGCACGTAAACCTTGCCGTTCTCGATTGCGTACTGCATGTTCATAAGACCCTTAACGTGCATTTCCTCTGCAATCTTCTTGGTATATTCTTTGATGGTCTTTACATTCTCTTCGGAAATGTGTACGGACGGAATGATACAAGCGGAGTCACCGGAGTGAACACCTGCCAGCTCGATATGCTCCATAACAGCCGGAACGAAAGCGTGGGTACCGTCGCTGATTGCGTCTGCCTCACACTCTAAAGCGTGATTTAAGAAACGGTCAATCAAAATCGGACGATCCGGAGTTACGCCTACCGCAGCATTCATGTAACTGGTCATTGCTTCGTCGTCGTAAACCACTTCCATGCCGCGACCGCCTAATACGTAGGACGGACGAACCATTGCCGGGTAACCGATTTTATGAGCAATCTCAAGAGCTTCCTCAACAGTAGTAGCCATACCGGACTCAGGCATCGGAATCTCAAGCTTATCCATCATTTCACGGAACAGGTCACGGTCCTCAGCTAAATCGATAACGGAAGGAGAGGTACCGAGAATCTTAACGCCGTTCTTTTCCAGGTCAGCTGCTAAGTTCAGCGGAGTCTGACCGCCGAACTGTGCAATGACACCAACCGGCTGTTCCTTCTTATAAATACTGAGTACGTCCTCTAAGGTAAGCGGCTCGAAGTAGAGCTTATCGGAGGTATCGTAGTCGGTGGAAACGGTTTCCGGGTTACAGTTAACGATAATGGTCTCGAAACCGAGCTTCTTTAATGCCAAAGCAGCATGTACGCAGCAGTAGTCGAATTCGATACCCTGACCGATACGGTTCGGGCCGCCGCCGAGAATCATAACCTTCTTCTTGTCGGTGTTAATCGGATTCTTGTCCTCTGCGTTGTAGGTGGAGTAGTAGTAAGCACTGTTCTCGGTGCCGCTTACGTGAACACCTTCCCAAGCTTCCTCCACGCCCAGGGCGATACGGCGCTCGCGGACAGAGTCCTCGGATACGCCTAAAATCTGGCTCAAATACTTGTCGGAGAAGCCGTTCTTCTTAGCGGAGATGAGAGCGTCGTCTGCCGGAAGGCTGCCCTTGTTTGCTGCCAAAGCTTCTTCTTCCTCAACAAGCTCCTTCATCTGCTCGATAAAGTAGTGCTTCACCTTGGTAATCTCGTGAATCTCATCCACGGTAGCGCCCTTACGAAGTGCTTCGTACATAATGAAATGACGCTCACTGGATGCGGTAATTAACATCTGGAGAAGCTCTTCCTTGGTCTTGGTATCGAAGTCCTTTGCATGACCGAGACCGTAACGACCGGTTTCAAGGCTGCGGATGGCCTTCTGGAATGCTTCCTTGTAGGTCTTACCGATACTCATAACTTCACCTACGGCGCGCATCTGAGTACCGAGCTTATCCTGAACACCCTTGAACTTTTCGAAAGCCCAACGTGCGAACTTGATTACGATGTAATCACCGTCCGGCTCGTACTTGTCAAGGGTACCGTACTTGCCGCACGGAATATCCTTTAAGGTGAGACCTGCCGCCAGCATTGCGGATACAAGTGCAATCGGGAAACCGGTTGCCTTGGAAGCAAGTGCGGAAGAACGGGAGGTTCTCGGGTTAATCTCAATAACGATGATACGGTCGGAAACCGGATCGTGTGCGAACTGAACGTTGGTGCCGCCGATAACCTCAACGGACTCAACAATTTTAAATGCCTGCTCCTTTAAGCGTGCCTGACATTCCTTGGAAATGGTCAGCATCGGAGCGGAACAGAAGGAGTCACCGGTGTGTACGCCTAACGGGTCGATGTTCTCGATGAAGCAAACGGTAATCATGTTGTTGTCTGCGTCACGTACAACCTCAACCTCAAGCTCTTCCCAGCCGAGGATGGATTCTTCTACAAGAACCTGTCCTACTAAGCTGGCCTGTAAGCCTCTTGCACATACGGTCTTTAACTCTTCCTTATTATAAACGAGGCCACCGCCTGCACCGCCCATGGTGTATGCCGGACGGAGTACAACAGGATATCCTAATTTGTCTGCGATTTCCAGTGCTTCGTCAACACTGTAAGCAACCTCACTGCGTGCCATTTCGATGCCTAAAGCATCCATGGACTTCTTAAACTCGATACGGTCTTCACCGCGCTCGATGGCGTCAACCTGTACACCGATAACCTGAACATTGTACTTGTCTAAGATACCTGCGTTTGCAAGCTCGGAACAAAGGTTCAGACCGGACTGACCGCCCAGGTTCGGTAAAAGAGCATCCGGACGTTCCTTTGCAATAATCTGCTCCAAACGCTCTACGTTTAACGGCTCGATGTAAGTAACGTCTGTGGTCTCCGGGTCGGTCATAATGGTAGCCGGGTTGGAGTTTACCAGGACGATTTCGTAACCGAGTTTCTTCAGCGCCTTACAAGCCTGTGTTCCGGAATAGTCGAATTCACAAGCCTGTCCGATAATAATCGGACCGGAACCGATGATGAGGACTTTGTTGATATCTGTTCGCTTTGGCATGGATGTGCCCTCCTATATGTTCTAAATTCCTTTTTCCCTTTATTGTATACCATAATACCGAAAAAGAAAAGAGGGAAAATAAAAAAAACACGAAAATGGCAATCCGCACAAAAAAAACCAAATAAAGGCACAAAAATAAGATACTTTTTACTTGTAATTCGGACGGGGATTTGATATAATGAGAGTGTACAAAAGAACGAAGGGCGAGAGCCTTCTTTGAACTTACATAGGAAGTCAACTATCCTAGGATGTTCGACACTCCCTGTTATTTTGAACCTACATTACTTTAAACGGGATTCCTATATTTACAGGTAGCTGCAATGCCTCCGTATGAGTGGACTGCAAAAGCCTGTGTGCGGTTACCCACCTAGCTTGGGCTAGGAGTCAAAATACAGGAAACGGCATTCCGGGATAGTTACAAAAGAAAATGATGACGAAGTACCAAAGCGAAGACTACGACGAAGTACAAAAGAGCACGGAAGCGTACGAAAGAGCATGGTGATATACAAAGGAGTATTGCAAAATACGAACGAGAAAGAAGCCGCGCATTTTTTGCGCGGCTTTTTCCGTGAAGGCACCGCCTGCACGATTATGTACTTACTCCTCTACCATAGCCTTCTCCAACGTACTCCGAACGCCTTCCAACAGCAACGTCTGTGTATACTTACTGCTTTCGGAAAGGGTAACATCGGAAAGTGCGGTACCTGCGGCCAACTGGGCACTGATGTCGGCAGCAGCCGGCTCCATGAGCGGATACATGGCAGATGTGGCTTCGTCTAAGTTCACCAGGCGAACGGAATTGATGTGGTCGGTATCCACTACGACCTCCAGATTGAGAAGGGAGTCGCCTAATTCGATCACGGAGTTGTAGACGCCGGCGCGGTAGGTTGCCACGGTTGGGGTGATGGGTTCGCCGTTATCGGTGTGGTTATTTTTCGGAGAAACAAAAAAGACCAACAGCAGGACAAAGAGTACCAGAACAAGGGCAACCGGAATACCGATACGAAGGAGTTTTTTTAGTTTTAAAACGATGATTCGTGTTTTTGCCATAGAAGCCTCCTATAGGTTTTATAAGGGTGCGTTATTGTTACAAGATATTCAGATAAAGGGGTTTTTATTCGCATGTCGCTTACATTTATTTTGGGAGCCTCCGGCTCCGGTAAAACAGAGCTACTTTATGAGAAGGTGTTGCAAACCGCAAAGGAGCACCCTGACCGCACGGTTCTAGTGATTGTACCGGAACAGTTTTCTTTGCAGACCATGAAGGATTTGATTACGCGCAGTGAAACGAAAAGCATGTCAAACATTGAGGTGCTTAGTTTTCTGCGCCTTTCTTATCGTGTGTTTGAAGAGCTGGGAATTGTGCCGGGGGAATTGTTAAGCGATGTGGGAAAAAGCCTGCTCATAAAGCGTGTGGTGGGACGTCTTTCCGGAGAATTGCGGGTGTTTGCCGCAAATGCAAAAAAAGCGGGATTTATCGATGAAATGAAGTCTTTAATTTCGGAATTTTATCAATACGGAATTACACCGGAGGCCTTGGAACAAATACGATTGCTTGCCAAGGATGAGCCGGTTTTATATAAGAAGATTTCGGATATTGCGCTGGTTTACAGGGGCTTTGCCGAGAGCATCGAGGGAAAATATCTGGCTACGGAGACGGTTTCGGATGTGTTGGCGGAGGTAATCGGTGAGTCGGCGTTGATGAAAGATTGTGACGTGTTTTTGGACGGATTCACAGGATTTACGCCATCCCAGTACGGCCTATTAAAGAAATTGTTGCAGCATGCGGGACATTGTTACATGACTTTGACCGCAGATGAAGCGTCACTACGGACTCCGGAGGCTGAGCATGGCCTGTTTTATCTCACGCTCCGGACAAAGGCGGTAGTGACACGTTTGGCAGAGGAAGCGGGCTGTCCGGTGGAGACGGAAGTATTAGGTGCCGGGGGGACGCTGCCGCGCTTTGCCGGGAATGGGATGCTTCGGGCATTGGAGCGAGGCTTGTTCCGATATCCGGTACCGGCAAAACAAGCAAAGGATGACAGTATTTTACTTTACGCGAAGATGAACCGGAAGGCGGAGGCGGCCTTTGTGGCTGCGGATATTGCCGACAGAGTGCGCACGGAAGGTCTGCGTTACGGCAGGATTGCTGTGGTAACCGGTGACATTGCGGGATATGGGGAATTGTTACAGGCAGAGTGCGGGAAAGCAGGTGTTCCGGTGTTTTTGGACAGCAAACGGAAGCTGTTCCATAATCCTTGTATTGCATTAATCCGGGCAGTGTTGCAGAATGCTTTGAGCGGTTTTTCTTACGATGGGGTATTCCGCTATTTAAAGTGCGGTCTGACGGACTATACGCCGGAGGAAGTATCGGTATTGGAGAACTATTGTCTTGCCTGCGGAATCCGGGGGGAGCGGATGTGGAAAAATGAGTGGAAATACCGCTACCGTACGAGGCAGAAGGTGGATTTGGCATACTTAAACTCTTTACGTGAGCGGATTTATAAAGAGCTTTCCGAAATCGGAGAAAAACTGACCGGAGGAAAGACTGCGGGAGAGCGTACCCGGGCATTGTATGAGTTTTTGGAGGCCCATGGGGTAGAAGAGAAGCTGCGGGAGACGGAAACGGTTTTTTCGGAAAAGGGTGATTTGGTACGGGCAGCGGAATACCGGCAGGTATACCGGAATGTATTGGAGATTCTGGACCGTTTTATGGAACTTCTGGATACGGAAGAGGTATCCCTGCGGGAATATATTGAGTTGATAGAGACGGCTCTCAGGGAATGTAAGGTGGGATTTGTACCTGACGGTACGGATTCTGTGGTAATCGGTGATATTACGAGAACACGTCTGACGGATATCGACGTGCTGTATCTGGTGGGAGTGAACGAAGGCGTGACACCGGCACCGGGAAGTACGGGAGGCTTGATTTCCGAAGCGGAACGGGAGTTTTTTAAGGAAAAGGATGTAGAGCTGGCTCCCACGAGAAAAGAAGCGGTATATACGGAGCAGTTTTATTTATATGCCATGCTGACAAAGCCGGCAAAGCGTCTGATTATGACCTACAGCCGTCTGTCTGCGGAGGGAGGAGCTTTGCAGCCGTCCTATTTTGTAAGGAGAATCGGGGAGCTTTTTACCGACTTTGCGGTGCGGGAAGAGGAAGACGCATCCTATGTATCCTTGCTGCAAAACGATACCGGCAAGACGTATTTACTAAACGGACTGCGTCGCTTTGCGGAGGACGGAACGGTAGAAGATACGGCCTTTTGGGAGCTTTATCGCCGGTTTATATTAAAGGAGGAAACAGAGACGAAGCGGCTTTTGCGGACGGCGTTTTTCGGAAATCCTACCGGCTCTATTTCGGAATCGGTGGCAAAACGACTGTACGGAGCGGTGCTGTACGGCAGTGTGACCCGGTTGGAAAAGTACGCGGCCTGTGCCTTTGCCCATTTTTTGCAGTACGGTCTTTCTTTGGAGGAACGGGCTGAATATCGGGTGGCGGCGCCGGAGCTGGGTAATTTATATCATATGGCTTTGGAGCTGTTTACAAAGAAGGTACGGGAAAAGGAGCTTTCCTGGCATACATTGACGGAAACGGAACGAGACAGTCTTTGTGCGGAGAGTCTGACGGAGGCGGTTACCACCTTTGAAAACGGTGTATTTGACGGTAACAAGCGAAACGGTTATCTGGTAACCAAGGCAGCAAGAGTGCTGAAAAAGACGGTAGAAATGCTGCAGGAGCAGATTAAGGGAAGTCTTTTTGAGCCGAAGCACTGTGAGGCGGTGTTTGAGCATACCGCGAAGTATCTTTCCCTTCACGGCAAAATCGACCGGTATGATGTGTGCTTCAGTAATGATAAATGGTATTTGCGGGTGGTGGATTATAAGTCCGGCAGTAAAAAGTTTGATTTGACGGAGTTATATTACGGCTTGCAGGTGCAGCTGGAGGTTTATCTGGCGGCGGCTCTGCGGCAGACGGCGGCAGAAGACGGTGTATCCCCGGTTCCTGCGGGAATGTTCTATTTCCGCGTAGCCGACCCTTTTTTGGACAGAGAAAAGTATTCTGAGGATGCTGTGAAAAAGGAGTTTCGCCCGGACGGTATTTTTAATAATTCCATTGGGTCCGTTACTGCACTGGATGTGTCCTTAAAGGCGGAAAACGGAGGCTTGAAGCCGTCCGAAACCTCGAAGTTAATCTTTGCGGAGACGGATAAAGAGGGGCAGCTAAAGGCAAGCTCCAAGGGAATTCACGAGGAAGGCTTTGAGGCACTGACGGAGTTTGTGTATCAAAAGCTGGAGCGGGAGGCTGCGGAGATTTTGGAGGGAGAGACGGCGGCGAAGCCGTACCGTTATAAGAAGGCGACACCATGCGAGTATTGCAGCTTTAAAAATATTTGCGGCTTTGACAACAGGCTACCGGAATTTTCTTACCGGGAACTGACGGAAAGAACAAAAGAAGAGCTTTGGAAAGAGTTCGGAAAGGAGTGTCATGAGTAAGCTTCGATTTACACCGGAACAAAGACAGGTCATTGAGGCAAGGAATTGTACAACGCTGGTGTCGGCGGCGGCAGGCTCCGGGAAAACCGCGGTTTTGGTACAGCGGATTATCGAGAAGCTGACGAATCCGGACACTCCTCAGGATATCAATCGCCTGTTGGTGGTGACCTATACCAACGCGGCTGCGGCAGAGATGCGGGAGCGTATCGGCCTGCGGCTCGCCGAATGTCTTGCTACAGAGGAGTATGCGGGAAATACACATCTGCAAAAGCAGGTGTTGTTGTTGCGCAATGCGTCCATCACCACCATCCACAGCTTTTGTCTCGGCCTGGTGCGGGAGTTTTTCTATGAACTTGATTTGGACCCGGGCTTCCGAATCGCGGAAGAAGCGGAGCTTACCCTTCTCCGGGCGGATGTGATGGAAGAACTTTTGGAGGAACGGTATGAGAAGGGGGAGGAAGCGTTTCTTCGTCTGACGGAGTGTATCGGCAGCGGAAAGACCGATGACGGTCTGGTAAAGCATATTGAGAATTTTTATAAATTTGCCCAGAGTGCACCTTTTCCGGAAAGCTGGTTAAAGAATGCGGAAAAGCTTTTGGAAGAGCAGAAGCATGCAGATACTCTTTCGGAGGACAGTCCGTGTATTATGCTTCTTACGGAACGGGTAAAAACACTTCTTACAGACTGCGAAGAAATGCGCAAAAAGGCAGTGGCGGTTTGCGAAGGTAAGGAGGGTCCGGCTCCCTATTTGGAAGCACTGGATGCGGACGGAGAGTTGCTTACGACTCTTATGTCTAAGAATACCTACAGGGAACTTTGGGATGGTTTTGCAGGTCTTTCCTTTCAGAGACTTTCCGGAAAAAAGAGTGATGCTACGGAGGAAAAAAAGGAACTGGTGAAAACTCTCCGGAGCACCTATAAAGAGATTCTGGGAAAAGTGAAAAAGGACTATTTTTTCGCAACACCGGAACAGATGGCGGAAGATATGGCAGCCATGGCCCCGCTTTTGCAGGTGTTGGTTGACTTGTGTGCGGAATACGGCGAGCGTTATGCAAAGAAAAAGACGGAACGGGGGCTGGTGGATTTTAGTGATTTGGAGCATCTTGCGGTGCGTCTTTTGGTAGAAGAGACGGAAGATGGCTTTCGTCCGACAGAAACAGCAAGACTTCTCCGCAATCGTTACGATGAGATTATGATTGATGAATGCCAGGACAGTAACGAAATTCAGGATTTGCTGCTGTGGAGTATTTCGGGAGAAGAAGACGGTCGCCCGAACCGTTTTATGGTGGGAGACGTAAAGCAGAGTATTTATAAGTTCCGTATGGCAAAACCGGAGCTTTTTATGGAAAAATATGAGAAGTTCCAAGATTACAAGGAGGGCGAGGACTATTGTAAAATCGTTCTCGGCAAGAATTTCCGAAGCAGAAGAGCCGTGGTGGATGCGGTCAATGATGTGTTTTCCGGCATCATGCAAAAACGCTTCGGAGGAATCGAATATGACGATGCGGCAAAGTTGTATTTGGGGGCATCCTATCCTTGGGATGAGGATGCTTCCGAACAAGGAGAAGCTTATACGGCAGAGTTATTGCTGACAGAGCTTTCTGGCGGAGAAGAAGAGGGCGAAGGGAACGACCGCATTGCAAAAGAGGCTATGACGGTAGGCGCCCGGATTCGGAGCCTCATCAATAGCGGGCTGCCGGTGTATGACGGAGAAGAAACCGGGGAGGACGGAGAAAAGAGACCGAAGTTCCATCCGGTGGAATATAAAGACATTACGGTACTGTTCCGGGCGCTCAGCGGATATGCGGAGCCTTTTACGGAAGTATTTACGGAGTTGGGCATCCCGGCGGTGGTAGAAAAGCAGAGCGGGTATTTTTCTGCCCAGGAAGTGGCGGTGGTGTTAAACGCCCTTCGTATCATCGACAATCCGTTGCAGGATATCCCGCTGGTTTCGGTACTCCGATCCGAGATGGTGGGAATGACCGAGGAAGAACTGGCGTTGGTCCGTATTGTTGCAAAGACGGAAGAAAAGGAATATCGATGTTCCTTTTATGAAGCAATCCACCGATTTTCGGAGACTGTAAACGAGGATTGGGATTCGGCCCGTTTGCTTGATGACGGAAGCAGGGAACAAGAAGATGTTGTAAGGGAGGCAGTAAGAAAACTTCTTCGTTTTACATCACATTTAAAGGAGTTAAAGGCACTTTCCGTATACGCCGGTGTTCCGGAGGTGTTGGAGCGGCTATATGAACTGACGGACTATCCGGCTTTTGTACGGGTAAAGCCGGGAGGAGAACGGCGCTTTGAGAATCTTGCCATGCTGACGGAAAAGGCAAAGAAGTTTGAAGAGAGCAGTTATTCCGGTATTTTCGATTTTGTCCGTTACATCGAGCGGCTGATTAAGTACGATACGGATACGGGCGAGGCCCAGATTGTATCGGGAGAAAATGCGGTACGTCTCATGAGCATTCATAAAAGTAAGGGGTTGGAGGCACCGGTGGTCATTGTAGCCGGACTTTCCAAGCAGTTTAACCGCATGGATGTGCATGCGGGGCTGGTGCTGCATCCGGAATACGGGGTGGCGATGGATTTCCGGGATGAGGTATTGCGGGTAAAGGCACCGACTTTATTTAAGAAAGTTATTGCGGGACAGCTCAATTACGAAATGCTCTCGGAGGAGCTGCGTATTCTGTATGTGGCATTGACCCGGGCAAAGGAAAAACTGATTTTGTCCGCAACCGTGAAGTCGGAGGGGGATTTTTTTGCGGAGTTGGGAAAGAATACCGTAGGAGCCGGTGCGGCAAGCTATTCAGAGCTTCTGGGTGCAAATTCATACCTTGACTTTTTAAAGCTTCCGCTGGCATATTGTTTGGAACGGGGAAGTATCCGGTATACAGGCCGGGAGCGAAGCGAAGCACAGGTCGAAGAGGCAGTGTTAAAAAAGGAAGCGGAATATGCGGTCCGGAAGGAACGGTATCAACAGCTTTTGGCGTCGGAAATTGATAAGATATACGACAAGAGCCTGGCGGAGGAGCTGGCGGCCAGAGAAGTCTATCAATATCCGTATCCGTTGTGTAAAGGCAAAACGAAACTGTCCGTATCGGAATTGAAAAAGGCGGCCTACGCCGACGAGGAACAGGAGGAGTTGTTCCCGGAGGTATTGCCGGAAAAGACGGTTCCGAGGTTTATGCAGGGAGTGAAAGAAGACGGTGTATCCGGCAGTGAGAGGGGAACCTTGTATCACCGCATTATGGAATGTTTGGATTTTTGTAAAGAGTATAAGGTCGAAGCGGATGTGCTGTCCGAAATGGAAGCTTTGATTGCAAAGGGACGGATCCGGAAGGATGCGGTACAGTTGGTGGCACCACGGAAACTGCTTCAGTTTTTTCGAAGTGAGTTGGGGTGCAGAATGCAGGCGGCGGCACGGCAGGGGACGTTAAAAAAAGAGCAGCCCTTTGTTATCGGACTGCCTTACGGAGACGTATATAAATCTGAGGAGGCGGCAGCGGATGAATTGGTGATGGTGCAGGGAATCATCGATGCCTGCTTTGAGGAAGACGGAGAGCTTGTGTTGGTGGATTATAAAACGGATTCTGTCAGGGAAAATGTAAAGGAAGAACTGACGAAGCGTTATCGAACCCAGCTTATGTATTATGAACAGGCTCTTTGTCAGATGACCGGAAAGCATGTAAAGGAGCGGATGATTTATGCCTTTACCAACGGGGAAGCGTTTTTTGTGGAGTAGCGGGGATGCGACGGTTGTTGCGTTGACGAAGTGACCGGAAAGGCGTAAAATAGTTGAGAGATAACTATGGGAAAGGAGCTTTGATATGTTAGTAAGAGATGCGAGTGAATTGGTAGGAAATACCCCTTTGGTGGAGGTGAGCCGGTTTGCAAAGGAATACGGAGTAAAGGCAAGACTGCTTGTGAAAGCGGAATATTTGAATCCGGCAGGCAGTGTGAAGGACCGTGTGGCAAAGGAAATGATAGAAGAGGCGGAGCGTACCGGAAAGCTGACGCCGGGAGCGACCATTGTGGAGCCGACCTCCGGAAATACCGGAATCGGTTTGGCATTTATGGCGGCGCTTAGGGGATATCATGTTATCCTTACCATGCCGGAGACCATGAGCGTGGAGCGAAGAAAGCTACTGGCTGCTTATGGTGCGGAGATTGTTTTAACTCCGGGAGCGGAAGGAATGCAGGGGGCTGTGAAAAAGGCGGAAGAGCAGGCAAAGGAAAGTCCGGGAAGCTTTCTGGCGGGACAGTTTGTGAATCCGGCCAATCCGGCGGCGCACTATAAGACCACCGGTCCGGAGATTTTTGCGGATACGGAAGGTAAGGTGGATGTGTATGTGGCAACCGCCGGAACGGGCGGGACCTT
>JAFTPY010000343.1 GCA_017463035.1 Lachnospiraceae bacterium | reverse complement strand
CCAAACAACCTCATCATAGTGAGTGATATAATAATCTGCCAACCGCTTCTTCTCTTCCCTGTACGCTGCGGAAAAATCGTCCTCAACACCGCACACCTTCATACCGGCTGACTTTCCTGCCTGAATACCTTCCGAAATATCCTCGAACACAAGACACTGCTCCGGTGTTACTTTTAAATAGTCTGCCACCAACAGATAAATATCCGGGACCGGCTTCCCGGTCTTTACTTCGCAGGACATATGGACCTCGTCAAAATACGGTCGCAATCCCAAAGCATCCAACACCGCAAAGGCAAGCTCCTTCGAATTACTGGTGGCGATTCCGGTCTTGATTCCCCGCTTTTTTAATTTCTTTAAAAAATCCAGTACTCCCGGTTTCAGCGGCACTTCGTTGCAATACTTGTCCATTGCCATCTCGTTCCAGTCAGACTTAATTTTCTCCAGGCTGTCCGGAATCCCGAAGGTCTCCTTAAAATATACCGCCGTTTCCTTGAAGCTCATACCGGAAATCTTTTTCTGCAAATCCGGCGGCAGCGGAATCCCGAACCGGGCCAGATATTCAATATCGATAGCTTCCCACATCCACATGGAATCCACCACCGTACCGTCCAAATCAAAAATCACCGCTTTGATTCCTTCTAACACGTTATCCTTCACTCCTTACACTGTCTTGCAACGTCTGTAATTCATCTGACCTGAGCGACCGGTATTCGCCCGGTGCCAAAGTCTCATCCAAATACACGCCGCCCATGGCCATGCGCTTTAAATATAACACTTCGTTTCCGGTGGCCGCAAACATCCGCTTTACCTGATGAAACTTCCCCTCATGGAGCGTCACTGCCGCTCCAAAGCCCCCCATCGGCAAAAAGCCCGCAAGCTCCGTATCGCTTAACCTGCGCAACACCGCAGGCATGGCAGTCAGTTCCTCGTCCACCTTCATACCGGAAGCAAATACCTTAATATCATCATCCGTAATATCTCGCGCAAGCTTCGCAAAATATAACTTGTCCGCATGCTTTTTCGGAGAAATCAGTTGATGGGACAGCATCCCGTCATCCGTGAGAAACAAAAGTCCCTCTGTATCCTTATCTAAACGTCCCACCGGAAAAAGATTCCGTCTCTTCTTATCCTCTGCCGTCAAAAGGCTAAGTACCGTTTTGGCATCTCTGTCCTGCGTTGCGGAAACCGTTCCTGCCGGTTTATTTAACATATAATACACAAACTTTTGAAAAGTCAGTTTCTCCCCGTCTAGGGTCAGCACATCACTGTCTTCCTTCACCTGCTCTGCGGTCGTCTTTTTTACTTCGCCGTTTACGCAGACTCTGCCCTTTACAATCACATCCCGTGCCTGGGACCGGGTCATTCCGGTCAGCTCCGCCACCAGTTTATCTAACCGCATCGCATCCTCCTACATCATCCGCCAGCCGGCAAGATATTTATTCTTAATGACACCCTTAGCAGCCTTTCCCCAGCCTAACGGATATCCTTCCACGCATACCAGTACAAATCCGTCCTTTACCGGCTCCTTTGCATCAATGGTTTCGCATTTTAAATAGCGAATCACATCTTCATCTCCTGCCGGTAAGTTATAGCAATTGTCGTATTCATCTGCCTTTAAAGCACAAGCCAAAGCCTGACTCGGCTCAAACCGGTTCTTTTTCATCTCACCCAGCAAAAGACCCGAACGTAAAATCCGGAGTCCGGACAAATCCGGTAAATTCTCCGGCAGATAATACAAACGCTCTTCTCTTGCGATAATCCGCTCCGGTACAAACTTTAAGTTCAATCTTTTTAAGAACTCTTCCGCTTCCCCGGATAACTTTGCCGGGCGCACCCGTTCTGTGGTATACGGAGTATTCTCCGCATCCTCGGACTTTTTAAGCAACGCCACAAAATGTCCTTCGCCCTCCATCTTGTGCGGCCAGATACGAATGGCTTTTTTTATCTCCTCCGGACCGTCCGCCCATTCCGGTCGTGCCGGTGCAAAACCTTCAAAAGAAAGCGGGGACTCCGCCATGGAAAGCTCCGGATACTCGGAAAGTAAAAAAGCAAGGGTATCCTCATCCTCCTCCGGAGAAAAGGTACAGGTCGAATACAAAAGCATTCCTCCCGGACGAAGCATCTTTACCGCCGAAGGTAAAATCTCTCTCTGCAGCTTCTGATAATATTCCACGCCGTACTGCTCCCAGTTTTTCATAATAGCGGGGCTCTTACGGAACATCCCCTCACCGGAGCACGGTGCATCCACCAATATTTTATCGAAATATCCTGCAAAACGTTCCGCAAGCTTTGCAGGGGGCTCACTGACAATCACCGCATTTTTCGTACCGAACAACTCCAGATTCTTTAAAAGAGCCTTCGCTCTGGAATTACTGATATCATTGGACACCAGTACTCCTTCTCCGTTAAGCTTCGCCGCCAGCTCCGTACTTTTCCCTCCCGGTGCCGCACACAAATCAAGCACCCGCTCTCCCGGATTGACCGGAAGCACCGCCGCCGGTGTCATGGCACTGGGCTCCTGAATGTAATACATGCCCGCAAAATAATACGGATGCTTCGCCGGTTGTGCTGCATCCGCATCATAATAAAATCCGTTCGTTATCCACGGAATCTTTCGCACTGCAACGGGCGCAATCTTCTCAAACTCATCCGGGGCGAGCTTCATGGTATTTACCCGTAAGCCCGCCGCATGATCGGTTTCATAGCCCTTTGCAAATGCTTCGTATTCCGTACCGAGAAGCTCACGCATCCGCCTCTCAAACTTTTCCGGTAGTTTAATTGCCATACCGTCCTCCTAATCGTATCGGTAACATTTCTCTTAACGCAGACTCTGTACCCGGTAGCCCTCCGCAATAATATCCAATTCCTTACTGAACCGCTCCAGCTGAGCCAAATCCCCTCCCTGGTAAACACGGAAAAACTCATCCTGAATCTTTACGACTTCTTTCTTGTTTGCTGTCTTATACAGATTCTGAATATTGGTCAGAATATCCGCAACCAATCCGGCATTACGGTTAAAGGAATTCTGGGCATCCATAATTTCCTCCCGAACCGACGCCATCTCTTCATCCAATACACCGATTGCCTCTGCCGCGTTTAACAGACGCTGTCTTAAGTTCTCCGGCATATTCTTCTTGTACTTATATTGCAGGGAATGTTCGATGGTAGCCCAGAAATTCATTGCCAAAGTACGAATCTGAATTTCTACATGCAACACCTTCGGTCCCCGCAAGGTTTCTACCGTGTACTGTACAATCATATGATAGCTGCGGTATCCGCTCTTCTTAGCGTTTTCGATATAGTCCTTCTCTTCCTTCACCTGCATATCCGCACGGTTTTTAATGATATCCACAACCTTGTAAATATCTTCCGTAAACTGACAAATAATACGGATTCCCGCAATATCCTCAATATGATTTTCAAACTCTTCAAAAGGAATTCCCTTCTTCTGACACTTTTCCAAAATACTGGAAATGGACTTAAGTCTTCCTTTTACCTGCTCCACCGGAGAATAATTGCCGCTTTTCCGATATGCATCAATCAGATGCTCAAACTTCACGACAATCTCATCCACCGCTAAAGCATACGGCTCCAAAAGCTCTCTCCAAAGCTGTATTTCCATTTTGCACACCCTCCAACCCCGAATTTATTCGGGTTTATTATTCCGTATCGCCGAAAATCCTCTTATGCAGTATCTCTCTGTTCTTATCCCATTTTACCTGAATCATATCCGCTTTACCGATGGTTACAGAACTAAAGGTACCGGAGGCAGGAATACGGGAATTCTCTAAATTCAGGATACGGTTTTCCACCACCATCTCCATTAAATCCTGCATATCCTCTTTGGAAATATTGGTTGTTACCTGCGGCAGGCACTCATTAAACACGGAAAGCAGCGTAAAGATATTGGAATCCTTGTATTTGTTAAAAATCTTTGTCAGTACCAAACGCTGACGCTCCGTACGCCCGAAATCGCTACCGGTACCGTTTGCGGTCGGAACCTTACGTATACGACAATAACCCAGTACCTGATTTCCGTTCATCAGCTGGGTACCCGCAACCACATTACGATATTCTTCTTTCGTAATATATTTGGTTTTTCTCAAATACTCGGCTTCTTCTGCGGTAAGCGTAATCTCTACTCCCCCTAACCGGTCTACAATCCATTCAAAGCTGTCAAAACCAACCTTAACATAGCCGTCAATCTTTACATGTGTAAGACGCTCCACCGTATCCACCAAAAGCGGTGCGCCTCCCCAGGAATAAGCGGAATTCAAACGATCGTCCTGATGCCCCGGAATCGGTACATACATATCACGCATCAAAGAAGTCATGTAAATCTTCTTATCCTTCGAGTTTATGGACACCAGAATCATGGTATCGGAACGCTCTCCGCCAAACTGCGGTAACGCTTCAACACCCATCAATAAAATATTGTATACATAATCTTCCTTACGCAATTCGATTTCCGGAGGTAACGTCGGTTGTGATGTCGGTCGTACCTCATCTCCGTCACCTTCTCCTTCCACCGGTCCTGTCGGTACCGGCGTAACGTTTTCAACAATACCGGTAATCGGTGCCGGCGTCACATCTTCTTTTCCGATATTACGGTCAATATACCAGGCCGCCATGCCGTAAAGCAGATTTCTCCCCGGCGGTGTCCCCACAAGCAATGCCAAAAGAATGCACAAAGAACCGACAGAAATCATTGCCACCTTACACCACTTCGGAACACGTGCCCAAACACTTTTCCTCTTTCCGGCATTTTCCTCATTTGCTTCATTTTCTACCGGACCGAGTGTTACAGCCATTTGTGCCGCCAATGCTTCATCGATGCTCTGTAAAATCAGCTCCTCATCCGAATTCTCCTCCGGATTTGTAAATTCTTCTTCTCCGAAATCAAAATCAAAATGCAGCTCCGGAAGTTCCTCCGAATCCAATGCAACCGGTATGTATTCCGCTTCTGCCGAAACCGTTCCTTCGGATGCCTCTCCCCCCTGCGCGGTATCCCTTGCAACACCTACGCCTGCCCGGGGAATAATTACTTCTCCGGTTTCTTCATCCGTTTCAAATTCGTCAAATATAGACTTCTTCTCTTCACTCATAATACAATCCACCTTTTCTCTGTGTTATTTCAATAGACCCCAAAAAATTTCTTTATTCTTATTCCAATCAGGAAGCAATGTGCCGGTTACTTTTCCGATCGCATCCTTTGACTCAAACGCTCCCTTAGCCGGAATCTGCCGCTGTTCCAGTGAGCGGATTCGTTTATCATAAACGACATAAATCAGTTCTTCCATTGTTTCTTCACTGATGTCTGTCTCTATTTTTCCCAATGCCTGCTTCAATATCTTCACCCATTTGGTAAGACCTGCTTCTTTGTATCTTGTAAATAAATTATCCAGAACCATTCGCTGTCGTTCTGTCCTACCGTAGTCATATTTTGTTCCTTTATAATTCGCCACGAAGCGAACACGGCAATACCCCAGGGTCTGGTTTCCGTTTAACACCGTAGTCCCTGCCTTGACATTGCGGAACTCTTCCTTGGAGATATAATTATGGGTGTTCAGATAATTTGCTTCCTCCTCGGTCAATGTCACTTCCGCACCGCCAAGCAAATCGATAATATCCTCAAAATCATCAAATCCTACTTTCACATAACCGTCCGGCCATACACCCAATTTATCGTATAAAAGCTTATAAAGTCCCGTCACGCCCTGTCTTGCATACACCGCATTGATTTTGCAGGGTTCTGTTCCCTCCGGTTCTACATAAGTATCACGTAAAACCGAAGTCAACACAATTTTTTTCTGCTTTATATGAATCGTCGCCAATATAATGGCATCGGTTCTTCCTTTTCCGGGAACCGTCTTTAATGCTTCTTCCCCTAACAAAAGAATATGATAGTATTCCTTCTCCTTTTGCTCCTCCGCAAGCACTTCCTCCGGCTTCTCAAAGGTTACCTGTTCTTCTTCCGCCGTATTT
>JAFTPY010000342.1 GCA_017463035.1 Lachnospiraceae bacterium | reverse complement strand
CGTGCGAATGTATTCGTAACGGCGTTTTTTGATTGCACTTTTGTGGACGGCGCCAGCCGTTCATGAGGAAGGAGTCCGCAGGACGGATTCCGAATGAGCACAGCGTAGCCCTGATAGAGCATTGTGAGAATTTATTCTCGACAACTCTTTTATCTTTTTGTCCATGTGGGGCGCTAGCCCCACATGAGGAAGGAGCGAAGCGGATTCCGAATGGCTTTCCCACTATATCATAAGCGCTGTTGCTTTTTTCTAATCGATGCCCTATGTATAGCGACAATGAAGTAATGGTCATTGTCACACTCTTGCTCTACACGTGGACTGCCTTTTTGTGGTGGTTTAAAAAAGTTCGAAAACAGATTGACATTTTCACAAATTGGGTATATTATAATTGTAGAAGGAGACTTCTCGAGAAGCATACTCGTAAAATGCTTTCTATGCCTATGAAGTAGAATCCGTGATGGAATGCGGGGACTATGGAGGTTTACAAAGGTGGCAACTTACCATAATCCATCTTAGCTTGTGCGAAAGAAAGTTGTGTTTACAAAGGGTTTGAGAGCCTTGCTATTGTTGCAAGGCTCGTTTTATAGGGAGAGTAAATGGATTTAATTTATGAGTGTGCCACGAAGTTTGTTCTTTTAGAACGGTATGAGTACAGATTTGTGGTGTCAAAAAAACGTAAGACTAAGGAAATTTTCTTAAATTTTTGTGACAGCGATTTCTTTCATCTGGCAGGTCTACATCATCTCACAGACATTAATATTCCAAGAAACAGGAAAGATGCTTTGAAAAATATTGTTGAGAAAAGAAAGATAACAGATTCGCTCTTGTATAAAAGTCGTTATTTTGTAAATTCGGAATCCGATAAAGATATAAAATTACGAGTTGAGGAGTTGCGCTTTTTGGAAGAGTATTTGGATACTGATAATATGATTCGTATTTATAGCACCGAAAATATGAAATACCTTCAATCTTACATAGATGCGCAGTATATAATTGAAAGTCAGTTAAAAAACAGAGACGGGAGTGTTTACATTTTTCTAAAACAACGAGAGGAAAATCCGGAGGCCTATTGTGCGGTTTCCTTTTTTAAGAAAGGAACTGTTACATATGGAGGAGAGACATTATATTGGATGTTAAAGGAAAAGAGAGATTTAAATCAATGCATTACGCTCTATCGGCATCCGGAATATAATAAATAAGCCAGATGAGCCGGTCTTACCATCCAAAATAACACAGACAAGAACCCCCATGAACTGCAACTCATGGGGGTTCGATTTGTGTCCGAATGGACTCTCATTTCTTTTGCATATATTATATCACATTTCCCCTCTTCTTACAAGTCTTGCAAAACTGCGTACATCCCCGTAAAATAAAAACAGAATCACCATTACTGTGGGGAGGTATCCGCTTGAATCCGCAAATAAACGAGAACTTTCTTTCGTTGAAACTCACCGGACAACGTGCTACTGTCTCGCTGGAAGAGAAGAAAAGTAAGGACCTGAAATTAATTAAGTACTTAGAGGATGTAGTAGCAAATCGGGAGGTTACCGACTTTGAAGATATCGGCTTTTGCTATTGGAATATTTCCGACAACTATGCACTGCTTCGGGACGGACATGCATTGCAGAAAAACCACCAAGCTTTCTATGAACATATCATGGCGCGGGATAAGAGTTACCTGTACTGGCTTGTTTGCGATGCGACGCAACGATTGACGCTGGAGGTAGATGGCTATTCTGAGTGGTGGTGGTCTGTATATCGGGAAGCGGTTTGTTGTGATTCGGAGAAGGCGTCTCTTTTTGCGGAGTTTTGTGCTCACAGAGCTGCGCTGTATAAGAATCCGCTACTGCCTACGGAGCAGAATTATGTTACATTTGCCATAGAAAGCTATAGTGCCTTTTTGGAGAATGTAAAGGATACCCCGGAATATCCGTTTTACAGATTGCTGTACCTGACATCGCTATCAAAATATACTTCGGTGGATAACAGGGAAATCAAAGCGCTAAGTGAGGAGCTACTTCCAAGGCTGCTCTATGAGGATGAGACGAATGATTTTCTTGTGGGGGAATGGAAAAGCTTTACCACGCCCTTCGGAAAGCGTAAGAGTGCGGTGGTGGGAATCACCTCTGCCGTAAATGCACTGATTGATATGGGGGAACAGGGAACTGCCGGGGGGCTGTACCGTACTGCCTGTGGAAACGGACTGCCTAAGAATATATATATTGAGAAACGTTTGGTTTAAAACAAATATACAGAGAAAAGTTTTACTATAAAGGAGGTCTCCATGAAATACGATTTTACATCCATCATTGAACGTGCCGGAAAGGATGCTCTTGCAGTGGACATGCCTGCGGCGGCCAGAGAATCCGGGGAAGGATATTTTTCCGTGCCGATTCGGAACGGGTTTGACGCAATCCCTATGTGGGTGGCGGATATGAATTTTGCCACGGCACCATCCATACCGGCGGCGATTAAAGCGCGTCTTTCTCATCCGGTATACGGGTATTTTTCGCCGCGGGAAGAGTATTTTGATGCGATTATCAAATGGCAGACCGAGCGGAACGGCGCGGAAGGCCTGACGGCAGAATGTATCGGCTATGAAAACGGTGTGCTGGGCGGTGTAGTCAGCGCAGCGGGGATTTTGTGCTCCCGGGGGGACAAGATACTGGTGCATGCACCGACCTATGTGGGGTTTACCGGTGCCCTCGGAAATGCGGGGTACGAGCTGGTACACAGTCCGCTTGTGCTTGATGAAAATAATGTGTGGCGTATGGATTTTGAAGATATGGAACGGAAAATAAAGGAGCAGCACATTCATGCCGCGATTTTTTGCAGTCCTCACAATCCGACGGGACGGGCCTGGGAGCGTTGGGAGATTGAAAGAGCTATGGAGCTGTTTCAAAAGTATGATGTGTACGTAATCTCTGATGAAATCTGGTCGGATTTATATTTGGCGGACTATCGGCATATCCCGACCCAGTCGGTGTCGGAGGACGCAAAAGCGAGGACAATTGCCTTTTATGCACCGTCCAAGACCTTTAATCTGGCGGGACTGATCGGAAGTTATCATATTGTGTATAATGAAAGACTCCGGGACAGACTGCGAAAGGAAGCTTCGTTGTGTCATTACAATACGATGAATCTGCTATCCATGTATGCGTTAATGGGGGCATATACCCCGGCGGGCGAGGAATGGTTGGCAGAATTAAAGGAGGTTCTGACAAAGAATATTGAGTATGCTTATGAATATATTACAACCCGTTGGAAGGGAGTGAAAGTGTCAAAGCCACAGGCAACCTATATGCTGTTTTTAGACTGTGAAGAGTGGTGCAAGGCGCACGGTAAAACAATGGATGAGTTGCAACAAGCGGGGATTTCCGTGGGTGTGCTTTGGCAGGACGGTCGGGCGTTTCACGGAAAGTATGCTATCCGTATGAATCTGGCGTTGCCGTTTTCGAGAGTACAGGAAGCGTTGGAGCGCTTAGATAGATATGTATTTGAAACAGGAACGAAATAAACGAAGAGTAACGGAAAACAAAACAAGGCGTTGCTTCCGAAGGGGAGGCGGCGCCTTGTTTATTAGGAAAAATGATGAGGATGCTTATTTAAAAATTCTCTTTGCAAAATGATACAAGCCGTTCTTCCAAACGGTAAAATCATGTCCGCCCGGCATGGTATAGTACAGATGCTCCACACCGTTTTTATTAAGTGCGGCCTCATAACCTGCGGTACAGAACTTTACGATTTCGTCCTGTTCCCCGTTACACATCATAAGAAAGAGCGGAGCCGGTGCGCCTGCTTTCACGGCCAAATCATCTTCGGTAAACTGTCCCGGGAACGCCGGACGGTTGCCCGCATCCGGGAAGGATAGCGGTAAAAGGCCCGGTGCCGGACTGAAAGCACCGATGTAGCCGAAGGTTTCCGGCATGGTAAAGCCGATGAAAAGGGACTCTCTGCCACCCATGGACAGGCCGGCAACGGCAGTGTTTTCGCGGCCGGTTTTGATACTGTAATTCGCTTTGATAAACGGCATTAAGTCGTCTCTCAAATCGTTGATAAAATTGTCAAAGGCCGCAATATTTGCCGGGCCGAAAACCTCCTGCGGAACGGCATCTTCCTTCATGGCGCGGACATTCGGAATGACAACAATCATTTCCGCAGCTTTGCCGGTTCCCGCAAGATTGCCTACAACCTCCAGCGGATTGCCGCCAAGCCACTCGTTGTGGTCACCGCCGATGCCGTGGAGTAAATACAGAACCGGGTACGTCTTTTCGGCAGAATATCCTGCCGGGAGAATGACGTGGCAAAGACGGTCCGCCCCGGTGGTTTTGGACGGGTAAGTAACGGTCTCGCGGGTCCAGCCTTCGCAGGCAGCGGACATTACATCAAAGCCCTGAGGGGTCTCATAATGAAAGCTCATATTAACTACCTCCTGAAACAAGCAAAAATGCCTATGAATTAGAATTCTAACAAATAGAGAATAGCATATCGGGGAAGGGATGTCAACAAAAGTTTTACAGAAAGTTCCTGACGTTCACAGAATGTTAATTGACTTTCGGAAAAAAGAAGCTAAAATAGTATTCGGAAGGTTATTGGGACTTCTGTTCGTGCCGTTTATGGGGGCGCGGAACTTTTTTTATGGAGAAGGGAAGGAAAGAAAAAAGATGCACAAGTTATGGAAAAGAGCGGCAGCGGGTGTATGCTGTCTGACCTTATTGTTCGGAATGGGAGCTTGCGGGAAGGGGGATGCGCCGGTGAGCGCAGATCCGACGCCGGAAGTAACGGCTACTGTTGCACCGACCAAGGCACCGGTAGCGACGGAAGTACCGAAGGCCACGGAAGCACCGAAGGCCACGGAGGCACCGAAGACAACGGAGGCGCCGCAGGTTACCGAGACCCCGGAACCGACCAAGGAGCCGGTGGTAAGGATAGAAGGAACCTTAAAGGATGCGGCTGCAGATTGCGGTTTCAGCTTCGGAACGGTGGTTAGTGCATATTCCGCACGGGATTTGAATTACACCATGATGGTCATGGACGATTTTAACAGTGTAACTGCAGCGAACGAAATGAAGGCGTACTCCATGTTGAATCAGGGAATGTCCCAGACCAGCACCAACGGGATGCCGGCCATTGATTTTTCCCAGGCAGATGCCATTGTGTCCAGAGCGGAGCTTTTGGGCATCGGTGTGAGAGGACATGTACTTGTATGGGATGCTTATATGTCTGACTGGTTTTTCCGCGAAGGCTATAAAAACGATACGCCGTATGTGGATAAGGCGACCATGAAGAAGCGTTTGCAGTATTATATTGAAACGGTGATTACCCACTTTGAGACGGAGTTTCCGGGTGTGGTATATTGCTGGGATGTGGTAAACGAGGCGGTAGGTGACAGCAAGGATGATTATGATTCCTCTGATGCACGTCACATTCGTACGTTGCGCGGCAGCACCGAGAATCAGTTTTATAATATCATCGGAGATGATTATGTAGAGCTGTCCTTCCTTTATGCAAAGGATGTGGTTGAGAAGCTGCAGAAGAAGAATCCGGAGGTAAGCATTACGCTGTTCTACAATGATTACAATGCTTATTTACCGGAGAAGAGAGACTCCATTTGTGAAGTGGTAAAGAGCATTAACAGCTATGCCAAGGATGCGAACGGTAAGTATCGTAAGCTTTGTGAGGGTGTGGGCTTACAGAGCTACATCGGCGGCTACGGTGAGCAGGAAGGCTGTCTTGAGGATTCTCACATCGAGATGATTCGCGAGGCTATTGAGATGTATCATGCACTGGGTGTAGAGGTACATGTGACGGAGATGGCGGTACGTAACTATGACCCGGAGCTGATGGCGGAGCATGCCGAGTTCTGCGGACGCTTGTTTGATATGTATGTAGCATTGAACGAGAAGGAAAGGATGATTACCAATATCTCTATCTGGGGAATTAATGATAATCCGGATATGAGCGAGTATGACGGAAATTACAGACAGAATTCTCCGTATTGCGGTCTGTACGATGAAGATTGCAAGAAGAAGGATGCATATTATAAGGTTTTGGAAGCAATGACAAAGACCGAAGAATAAAGGACGGGGTTGCTGCAGACGGTTGGATGCGACAGCCCTGTTTTACGGTCGGAGAAGTGCCTGATGCTTGACATTTAGCAAAAAAAAGGTATAATGTAAGGTACATATCAGTTAGGTTTCTAATTTAAGATTTTCCGTTGTTACGGGATGTTTCCGGGAGCGGCGGGGAATGCATTCGGAGGAATAGAATGAGAGAACAGTTGATTGTATCGTTATTGAGTGCTTCCGCAGCTCATCAGAAGAGCTGTTGGACAGGGTTCCGGGAGTTGAATCTGTCTCCGGGACAGCCGAAGGTTTTGTCCCGTTTGCGCTATCAGGAGGGGTATCTGCAAAAGGAGCTGGCCGCTCTTTGTCATGTGGAGCCGGCTACTATGGTGGTACTTTTATCCAATATGGAGAAGCGTGG
Organism: Lachnospiraceae bacterium; assembly: GCA_017463035.1. Taxonomy (GTDB): domain Bacteria; phylum Bacillota; class Clostridia; order Lachnospirales; family Lachnospiraceae; genus SIG307. The sequence continues at coordinate 2,037 of JAFTPY010000342.1, read as the reverse complement.
CATGATTCGCAAAGAAGTGGATCATGTGTCCGGCGGGAAGCGTGCGTTCCGTATTTTTTTGACGGAAGAAGGACGCCGTCTTGCGGAACAGGTAGACCATGTGGTGGAAGAAATGGAAGAAAAGGGTTTTGCCGGATTTTCCGAGGAGGAGAAGGATCAGTTGATTTCACTTCTCGGACGTTTGACGGAGAATTTGGCATAAGCAGAGATTTTGTTTTGTGAGAGAAAGAGGTATTACAGTGAGAAAGTTTTCGAAAACAGTATTTGCGGGATTGTGCTGCGCAGTGCTGCTGGGAAGTATGGCGGCTTGCGGAAACGGAGGCGGTTCGGAGGAAGTGACAGAGGTACCGGCTGTGACTGAAGCGACCACGCCGGAACCGACAGCTACACCGACGCCGGAGCCGACTGCTACCCCGAAGCCTACGGCCACCCCAAAGCCGACCCCGACTCCGAATCCGTACGAGGATGAGTTTATTAAGGATGCGGCACTGGAGTGCGGTTTTACCTTCGGTACGGTAATCAGTCACGGACAATTAAGTAATAAATATTATATTCCGATGGCGCAGAGCGAGTTTCATGTGCTGACTGCATCCAATGAGATGAAGGCGTATTCGTTACTGGACCAGCCGGGAAGTAAGAATAATCCGGACGGAATGCCGGTGATGAATTACAGTCAGGCAGACGAGATTATTGCCTTTGCACAGGAGAACGGCATAAAGGTACGCGGCCATGTGCTTGTATGGGATGCTTACATGAGTGACTGGTTTTTCCGCGAGGGCTATGACGGTAAGGCACCGTATGTAGATCAGGCCACCATGAAGGCCCGCTTGAAATATTACATAGACGAGGTCGTGACTCATTTTGAGACGAAATTCCCGGGCGTGGTATATTGCTGGGATGTGGTAAACGAAGCGGTGGGCGACGGCGGAGACTACAAGGGAGATGACCCGCGTCATGTCAGAACCTACCGGAACAGCGACGAGAACATGTTTTATACCTTAATCGGACCGGATTACGTGGAATACTCCTTTGCTTGTGCAAAGGAGACTGTGGAGAGGCTTCAGGCACAGAACCCGGAGGTATCCATTGATTTATACTATAATGATTACAATACCTTTTTCGATGGAAAAAGAGATGCAATCATTGCTTTGGTTAAGAGCATTAACAGCTACGAAAAGAACCCGGACGGTACCTATAAGCAGCTTTGTGACGGTATCGGTATGCAGAGTTATATCGGTGGTTACGGACAGCAGGCCGGTTGCATGAATACGGGAGATATTGCAAAGGTAGAAAAAGCAATCCGTATGTTCCACGACCTTGGAGTAAAGGTGCATGTAACGGAGATGTCGGTGCGTAATTTTGATAAGAATCAGGAAGCGAAGCACGCGGAGTTTTACGGCAAGCTGTTTGCTATGTACAAGAGCTTAAACGAAGAGGAAATTCTGTTATCCAATGTTTCTATCTGGGGCATTTGCGACGACCCGATGATGAGTAAGACGGATTACAGCTATAAAATGAACGGACCGTACTGCGGATTGTTCAATCGTGCCTGTGTGCGGAAGGATGCTTATTATAAGGCATTGCAGGCATTGAAATAAATGGGAAATTTAAAGGAGTTATGACAGTGAAAAAGTATTTTAAGAAAGTATTGTTGGGGATTTGCTGTATTACCGCACTTTGCGGTTTTGCGGCATGTAATAAGGAAGAAGGAAATCAGACCGTTACCGAAGCACCGGAGCTGACGGAAGCGCCGACAGCAACTCCGGAACCGACCGCGACCCCGAAACCGACGGCGACCCCGAAACCGACGGCCACCCCGAAGCCGACGGCGGTACCGACCAGAAAGCCGGTGAAGATTGAGGATGTTTTGATTCCGAATGTGTATACATCATCACAGAAGGATTTCGGAGGTACCATAGAGCACATTGAGTACAAGTCCAAGCAGTACCATACCGAGGAGAAGGCAGAGACCACAAAGTATGCGTATGTATATCTGCCGCCGAATTATGATGAGACAAAGCAGTACAATGTTTTGTT
>JAFTPY010000341.1 GCA_017463035.1 Lachnospiraceae bacterium | reverse complement strand
TTTCCGGTTGCGTGGTACCGGTGGTGGGACCCGGGAGTACGAATACACCTGTACCGCAGACTACCGAAGGAGTGCGGCCGACGCCGGAACAGGAGCAACCGACAGGGACACCGGAGCTGTCTCCGACGGAACCGGCGGTAAAACCTACGGTGGCTCCTACAGCCGGACCTACGGAGGCTCCCGGATTTACCCCTACTGTATTTGTGACTCCCACGGAGATTCCGGATTATACGCCGTCCGTTACACCGGAGGATACGACCACACCGGTACCTCAGGAAGGGAGCGTCACGGGAGTTCCTACTCTTACGCCGGAAGGGTTGCCGGAACCGACTTTGACACCGATACCTTTGCCGACGGTAATTCCGGAGTATGATACATTGTTGCGGAACGGCTGGCAACGGACGGAGGACTTTTTCGGGTGTCGCGAGATTTTCTTTTCCGGCAAATTTGATGATGCGGAGCCGGTTATCGGAGAGGGAACCTACGAATTCAGTTATCGGGCTGTTACCGATGTGTCGGTGTTGTTACGCATTATCGGTGAAGAGAATGCGGGGGTGCAGCCGTTTGTGGAGGAACTGCGGCAAAACCGCCCGGAATGTCTGATAGGGCAGGAAGGGCCGGAGGATTACAGTTATGCTTACGTAGATGGAAAAACACAGGTAAACGGAAGGGTTTATGCTTGTCGGAACGGGGGAACGGAACACCGGATGCGTGTGGAGTTCTACAGTCCGGCCGGTTCGGATATGCAGACCGAGGGATACGGTTTTTATTTGAGATAGAATGTGCGGAAGGATAAAGGAGGAGCGGAGTTATGCAGGAAAAATTAGAACAGATTATGCGTCAGATTTATCTGATGTTATCCAATTGCGAGGAAAGCGCATATTCCTCGGAGGATTTGATTGTGCCGAAAAAGCGGATTTTTCAGCTACTGGAAGAATTAAATTATACCGTATACGATTTGATGGAGCAGTATGAGGGAACCATGGCTTCCAGAGAGCGGGGGCTGGCGGAACACGAGCGAAAGATGGCACAGATAAAGGAAGAGGCAAAGGGCCGGGCTGAGGATACTTATGCGGCATCGCTCTTGTATGCAAGGGATATGTTTATGGAAATGCGCAAGACCACGGAACAGCTTTGCAAAAATCTCCGCAAGGAATACAGCGAAACTCTGCGCAACTATGAAGAAACCCTTCGGTATTTGCAGGAGAACGAGGACAGTATGGTGGAACAGATGGAGCTTATGATGGACTCCAAAAAGTATCTTCGTTTGATTGAACAGCAGAATAAAGATAAAGAGAAAAAACAGGAACTGACGGAGGAAGAGAGGAAGCGTCTGGCGGAACGTGAAGCGGAGCAGGCGGAGCTTGCGGCGGCGGAAGCATCTTCCGAACTGAGTCAGAAGTTGTCCGCACCGATTGTGGTGCAGGTAAGCGAACAGCCGAGAGTACCGGAGGGCTTCGGAAAGAAGCAAAGCAAAAAGAAGAAGTATGCACCGAGTCAGGCGTTGGAGGAGACCGCAGTGGAAGGCGAGGGCGTTGTAGAACCGGTATTGCCGAGCAGCGAGGAGCTGGACGGAGAGTATTTTGACTGGAAGGATGAGCAGGCAGGTACTGAAAAGCAGACCAAGAAGGGCGGAAAGAAGTTCTTTGGAAAACGCTAGAAGACGTCCTTTTTTAAAAAAATAAAAAAAATTAAAATTGTTGTTGACAATTCGAAAAAAAGGTGTTAGTATAATAGGGCAGTTCGCAGTTGTGGCGGAATTGGCATACGCGCATGATTCAGGTTCATGTCCACGTACGTGGGTAGGGGTTCAAGTCCCCTCAACTGCATCGTACCGTATGCAAGCGATTGTGAGGTGCGTATTATATGCGGAAATGCTGGAATTGGCAGACAGGCATGACTAAGGATCATGTGGTCCCCGACCGTGAGGGTTCAAGTCCCTTTTTCCGCATTGCTTATAAGCCTGAGATTCTTCGAAAGAATCTCAGGCTTTTTTCGTGTACGAAAAGCCTACACGAGCAACTACGGGAGATTTTCCCGGAAAAACCGAAGTGCATTTTTATAAAAGATTTTTTCGATTTGGGAGCCGGTAAGTCCGGCTTTTTTTAATAGGTCTTCCAAACGAAAGAGCTTTGTTACATCCGGAATGATCCGGTTTCCGGGAGTACCGTCGAAATCCGTGCCGAGAGCCAGAATATCCGAACCGGCTATGGACAGAATGTGTTTTACATGCCGAATCAGTGCTTCGGAAATGTTCCCGGCAGAGCAAGGGGAAGAGGCAAGAAAGGGTTCGTGAAAGCAAAGTCCGGTCAGACCGCCCCGGTTGCCCAGAATCCGAAGCATATCGTCGGAAAGATTGCGGGGAACATCACGGACGGAGCGGGCATTGGAATGACTGGCCAGGAAGGGCTTTTTACTGTGGGTTGCAACGTCGAAAAAGCCCCGATCGGACAGATGAGAAACATCGATTATGATGCCCAGGTGTTCCGCTTCTTCAAGAAAGGAAAATCCATGAGGAGTCAGACCGGTGTCTGCCGTTGCGGATTTCAGAAGGGGCGCGGTATAAGCGGAGGCGAAACCTTCCGGAGAGGGGGCCGCATTAGCCGCAGAACCTGCGAGTATGGTGGAATAATCCCAGGTGAGTGTTGCAATGCGCACCCCGAGAGAGTACAAATCGGAAAGCAAGGCTGCCGGCTCACTGCCTAAACAGCTTTCCTCCAAGGTAAGAAGGGCACCGGTTTTATTTTGGCGGAGACAGGCGGCAAGGTCGGAACGGGTTTTGATTTGCATCATACTTTTCTCTGCCTTCGACAGAATGTGCCGGAAACAGTCGTATTGCTTCTGTACCGAAGAAAGAGGAGGTTGGTCGTGAGATTCGCACAGGTCGGTAAAAAATGCAAAGCATTGTAACGTGCAGCGGCTTTCTAAAAGTCCGGAATGAAAAACGTGGGTAGAAACGGCGGCACCGGAGGCAAAGAAACGTTCCGGATAGGAAACGGTGCGATAAAGGGTGTCGCAGTGGAGGTCGATGAATGGAAGCATGGGACGGTCCTTGG
>JAFTPY010000340.1 GCA_017463035.1 Lachnospiraceae bacterium | reverse complement strand
CATCCGCATGTGAATGGTACGTTCCCTTCTCGGAATTGTGTACTTAGACTCCACGATAGTGCCTTCCTGCAATACATTATCCGTTATGAGAATACCGCCTTCCGGCAACAACCGCATCAGATGAGGCAAAAAATTCATATACTGTCCCTTTGCCGCATCCATAAAGATAAAAGGATAAGACTCTCCCTTATCGGCGAGCTCCTTTAATACTTCATTTGCATCACCGCAAAGAAGCGTCACCTGCTCCGCCCGCGGAATCGCTGCCAGATTTTTCTTTGCCTCCTTAATCCGCATCTCTACCTTTTCGATGGTGGTGATGGTACAATTTTCCGGCATATACTCACTCATAAAGGCCGATGAAAAACCTACCGCGCACCCCACCTCCAATATCTTTTCCGGCTTTAACAAGCACAAAAGGAAACGCAGCAACGACTGCGCTTCCTTTCTGATAATCGGTACCTCGTCCGCAAGTGCTCTTTGTTCCAGTTCATCCAGATACGCCGGCAAATCACATTCCAACGCCTTAATATATTCTGACAATCGTTCGTTTACAATCATTACGTTTCCTCCGGCAGTGCATTCGATAAATCGGTAATCACATCCAATACTTCGTCATAAGTCATGGAAGTATTTAATAAAAAGGTTCCCTGCATAATCTTGTACTCAAACAGCTGTACCTTCAAATAAAACGTCGTCTTATTGACCACAATCTTGTTCATATAAAGCTTTTCCGCGATGTCCATGGTGGACTCACCCTCTTCGATATGAATCTCCACATCACGCCCCGGCTCCGCTTCACACACACGATCACCGAACACCTGATAAGAAAACTCGTATACATTTGTTGCAGCATAGTAAATGCCGAGTGCTACAACGGCATAAAACACCAGATTTAACAATGCTCCGAGAAAGTAGCCGATTAAATCAAGTGCCGCTTTCGTCTGCTGTGATTGCTTCGCCATAATTACGCATCCACCTCCATAATAATCGGGAGAATCATCGGGTTACGCTTCATCTTCTTCCAAAGATACTCACTTAAGGAATCCTTCATGGTATTCTTAATCTTTCCCCAATCGGAAACATTCTTTTCCATACAGCGGTCCAAAGCATCCAATACCACTTCTCTTGCCTCATCCAGCAGGTTCTCCGACTCTCTGACGTAGACAAAGCCTCTGGTGACAATGTCCGGTCCCGCCAAAATTTCGTTGGTATACTTCTGCAAGGTAAGCACAATAATAATCAAACCGTTTTCGGATAAATGCTGACGGTCACGCAGTACAATATTTCCTACGTCGCCCACACCGAGACCGTCTACGAAAATGCCCTGTGCCTCGACCTTATCCACAACGCTTCCGCAATCCTCATCCAATTCCAGTACATCGCCGGAGGAAAGGATAAATACATGCTCCTTATCCACGCCCATACTCTGAGCCAGCTGCCCGTGCGTCACACGGTGATGGTACTCGCCGTGCAGCGGAATCGCATACTTCGGCTTTGTTAAAGCGTAAATTAACTTTATCTCTTCCTGGCAGGCATGGCCGGAAACATGGGTATCCTGAGTAATTACCTTCGCACCCTTTCTGGTCAGCTCATTAATAATTTTGGATACCTGTTTTTCATTGCCCGGAATCGGATGGGAACTTAAAATCACCGCATCTCCCGGCACAATGGAAACCTTCTTATGGGTGGAATTAGCCATACGGGACAATGCCGCCATGGCCTCACCCTGACTTCCTGTGGTAATGAGCACCAGCTTCTCGTCCGGATAATTCTTTATCTGCTCGATATCAATCATAATATTGTCCGGAATGTTGATATAACCGAGTTCTGCTGCTGTAGAAATAATATTTACCATACTGCGGCCTTCAATGACCACCTTACGGTCATACTTTTCCGCCGTATAAATAATCTGCTGTACACGGTCCACATTGGAAGCAAAGGTTGCCACAATGAGACGGTGATTCATATTCTCCGCAAAAATCGTATCAAAGGTCTTTGCCACCATACGCTCGGACATGGTAAAGCCCGGACGTTCTACATTGGTAGAGTCTGCAAGCAATGCCAACACACCCTTCTTACCCAGCTCAGCAAAACGCTGCAAATCAATGGTATCGGAAAACATCGGAGTATAATCCACCTTAAAATCTCCGGTGTGGACAATGGTTCCTACCGGCGTAAAAATTGCCAACGCTGCCGCATCCGCAATACTGTGATTTACACGGATAAACTCAATGCGAAATGCTCCTAAATTCACGGATTGTCCGTACTTAATCACTTTTCTCTTTGTGGTTTTTAATAAATTATGCTCTTTTAACTTATTATCGATAACGCCCACCGTCAGCTTCGTCGCATAGACCGGAACGTTGATTTCCTTCAATACATACGGCAACGCACCGATATGATCCTCGTGACCGTGGGTAATTAAGAAACCTTTTACTTTATCAATGTTATCCTTTAGATAAGTAATGTCCGGAATGACTAAATCGATGCCTAACATGTCATCCTCCGGGAATGCCAATCCACAGTCTACAATAATAATACTGTCCTCATACTCGTAGGCGGTAATATTCATACCGATTTGTTCCAAACCACCCAACGGAATAATACGAAGCTTCGGCTTTGTTACCTGCTCCTCCACTACAAACTGCTCTTCTTCCTGAACGGCCACTGCCGCTCTGATACCTCTTCTTCTCAAAATTGCACCTCCGTTTCGGTGCATCGCAAAACAAAGCTTATGAAAAAGCTTTCAAAAAAATCCTATCACGCACGCTCTGTCATTCATTTTTCTTCAGATATAAGACAATTCCCCCGCCGCCGTTTTCATTTATCATACACAAAAAAACGCCCGGTTTTGGAAGTCCTATATCCGACCTTCGAACGCAATACCTGTTCACTCCTGTTTTACAATGCATCTATTTCTTACTATTCTTACTATATTTTTCCCTGTTTCTAAAAAATCATACAACTCCTATAAAAACGCCCATGACAGCATCTCTTTAGAATACTAAATCCGTATCCTCCAAAAGCTCGGAAAAAAGGCCTGCCACTGCAGCCAGCTCCTTCTCGTCCTCAACAATCTCGTATACCGCTTCCGCTTCACCTTCTGCGGAAACATCCTTTAAAATCAACGCTTCCTGCTCTTCGTCTTCAATATCATCCAACACTAAAAGATAGTCTCTGCCGTTAATACGGGTCTCCTCAATCACGTGAAACTTAACCTCATCTCCGTCTTCGGTTGTAAAGGTAATGATATCCTGATTTCTTTCCATTTAAGCATCCTCTCCGACTTTATAATTCATCCGGTCCAAATAACTCTGCAAAATCAATACTGCAGCCAATTTATCTACGACTTCCTTTTTCTTTTCCAAGCCTGCATTTCCCGCATCCAATACGCGGTGGGCTTCCACCGTCGTCAAACGCTCGTCCTGTAACTCTACCGGTAAACCGGTTCTTCTCTCCAGTGCCTCGGCAAACTCCTCCGCCTTTTTCGCACGTTCTCCCACGGTATTGTTTAAGTGCTTCGGATAGCCTACCACAATCCGCTCTACCTCGTATTCTGCAACCAACTCTTCGATTCTCTGATAAGTCTTTCGAAGCTGCAGCTCCTTTTCTCTCCGAATGGTCTCTATCCCTTGTGCCGTAAGTAAAAGCGCGTCACTGATGGCAACCCCCACCGTTGCCGCACCAAAGTCCAAGCCCATAATCCGCATGGTTCTACCTCTCTTAGTTACGCAACCTACAGCTCGTGCTTGATATAGTTACGCAAAAGTTCCTCGATAATTTCATCCCTCTCTACCTTCATAATCAGGCTTCTTGCATTCTCATGGCTGGTAATGTAGGTAGGATCTCCGGACATAATGTACCCGACGATCTGATTTACCGGGTTGTAGCCCTGCTCTGTCAGTGCACGATGTACCGTTGCCAGAATCTCATGTACATCTGGCATCATATTCTTTTCCACTTTAAAAAACTGGGTATGATTCGTTTCCTGCATAGGTCTACACGCTCCTTCGTCAAATCAATGTCGCACTCTGTCCCATTATTATCCATCATAATATATTTCTTAAAAAAATTCAATCCTTTTCATAGATTTTTAAGGATTCTCTTCCGGTTATGAACACCGTTTATCCGATTCGTTCCGCCTTTATTCCGTCTGCCAGCCGTATCTCCGAAATCCTTACGGATACTGTTTCGTTAGGCTGTAGCTTTTCCTCTTTTTCCGGAACGAAGACCTTTACATAACGGGTAGTGTGTCCCACCATATATGCGATTCCGTCCGTTTCGGTTTCTTCCTCTAAAAGTACTGCTTCCTCCGTTCCCGCAAATCCGGAGATGTACTCCTCCCGCATTCTTTTTTCCAACTGCTCCAACACATCGCTCCGCTCCGACTTCACCTGTTCCGGTACCTGCTGCTCCATACGGTCCGCTACGGTTCCGCCTCGTCTGGAATACTTAAAAATGTGGATCTGGGAGAACGCAATCTTTTCCGCAAAACGTAACGTTTCTTCGAACTCCGCTTCCGTTTCTCCCGGAAATCCCACAATGATATCCGTGGTAATGGCAGGGCTTTCAAAATACCTGCGCAGATGCCCCACCGCCTGTGCATATTCCGCCGTGGTATACTTACGGTTCATACGTTTCAAGGTAGCATCACATCCGCTCTGCAGCGACAAATGAAAATGCGGACAAAGCTTTGATAAAGAGGACAACTCCCGTACAAACTCCTCCGTCATAATGCGTGGCTCCAATGAACCGAGACGAATCCTCTCAATTCCTTCGATTTTCTGTACCCGACGAAGCAATCGCAGCAACGGCAGTTCCGCAAGTTCTTTTTCTGTTTTCTCAGCCAAGGTCCGGTCAAACTCCGATGCCCTTACATCAATTTTTTCTTTTTCCCAGCCATAGGAGGATAAATGAATTCCGGTCAAAACAACTTCTTTATAGCCCGCCTTCGCCAACCGGCTAATTTCCACCAAAACTTCCTCTTCTCCCCGGGAGCGCACTCTTCCTCTGACATACGGAATAATGCAGTAACTGCAAAACTGGTTACAACCGTCTTCGATTTTAATATATGCCCTGGTCCGCTCCGTTACCGTTTCAATCGGCAGTTCCTCGTATTCCTTCTCTTTTCCGATATCCAGCAATACGCAAAGACGCTATTCTTTCTTCGTCAACGCTTCTGCCGTCAGTTCCACAATCCGTGTCTTCTGATTGTTTCCCACCACCAGATCGATGCCCTCCTGCTCCGAAAGTTTCTCTCCCGCCGCCTGGGCATAACAGCCCGCCGCAACCACCAGTGCCTCAGGATTCTTTTTCTTTGCCCGGTGTAGCATCTGTCTGGATTTCCGATCCGCCATATTGGTAACGGAACAGGTATTTATCACATAGATATCTGCTTCTCCACCAAACTCGGTTTCCACGGCACCCGCTTTTAAAAACAATTCACGCATGCCTTCCGTCTCGTAGGAATTTACTTTACAACCCAGCGTCAAAAAAGCGACCCTTTTTCCTTCCACAATACACTCTATATTGTTCATTCCATCGTTCCTTTCCCGAGTTTTCGTACATTTTTATATTTCAAAGCAAAATTATCTAACTTTTTTATGACATTTGTATATTGACATTTTTATCAGCAAACGGTACTATATAAGTATAAAGATGCTTAATTCATAAGCGTCTCAATCAACAAGAAGGAGGAGTAATATTATGAAGACCGTAAAAATTTCCTTAAATTCTATCGACAAGGTAAAGGCTTTCGTTAACGAGATCACCAAGTTCGATTCCGATTTTGATTTAGTTTCCGGAAGATATGTCATCGATGCAAAGTCCATCATGGGTATTTTCAGCTTGGATCTTTCTAAGCCGATCGACTTAAATGTACACGCTCAGGACAACTTAGACGCTGTTCTTGCTGTTTTAGCACCGTACATCGTTGAGTAATTACAACCGACAGAAAAGGTATTGTTACGAATTGGGGAGGATACAAACTGTATCCTCCGTTTTTCATGCCTTTCTATCAGCAAGAGTCGTTAAATATACAACCCGATTTTTGCTTCTTTAAAGATTGCACAAAAAACCCAGTATTACATCTTATTTCCAAAACTATTCTTTTTCTCCGGATTCGGGCATGTAATAATCCATGTATAACCAAAACGGTCTTTTGTAATAGAACCACACCCTGCATCATCCGGCTCTGGATGCGGCTGTAAAGGAGAAATTATGGTTCCCCCCTCCGCCAACACCGATACAGTATGCAACGCTTCTTCACAATTTCCTTTGAATGCAAGATACGGGATTATCTGAATATTACTTTTCCCCATTCTACAATCTCCTTCTCAATCCGATAAAGCCCTTTTCCTTCTCTGAGCCCTATCACTTACGCTCTTACTTCTATTACTTCCGTGGTCTCGATTGCTTCCTTCATAAGATCATCAATCACATCCGCCAGTAATTCCTCAGACTTCTCGATAACGGACAATATCGGCTTCGTTACCGGGTGCTTTGCCACAAAAATGGTACAGCAGTCCTCATACGGTAAGATGGACGTCTCGAAGGTACCGATTTTCTGGGCAATATCAATGATTTCCACCTTATCCATACCGATTAACGGACGAAATACCGGAAGCTCGCATACCGCATTGGTGGTAAGGAGACT
>JAFTPY010000339.1 GCA_017463035.1 Lachnospiraceae bacterium | reverse complement strand
TCCTACAGACCATCCGTACCGGAGCAAAGCAGCAGTTTGTCATGCTGTTCCTTATTCTTACGGTGGCACTGGGTATTTTTAATGCTACGGTAGCCCGTACCATTATTGCCAATGCGGAGCAGAACACTACCTACCTGACCGGTGCCAATCTGGTGGTGCAGGAAAAGTGGAAAAATAACGAAGCCTATGCAAAGACCCATCCGGGCACGGAATTGTTCTATACGGAGCCGGATTTCTCCAAGTATGGCGAGATTCCGGGAGTAGAGAGCGCAGCGAGAGTATTCCGCCAGGCGGTGCAGATTAAGCAGGGAAAAGAAGTACTGGGTGCCGGTGAGGTGTTTGCGGTAAATACCAAGGAGTACGGAGAGACTGTAGTCGGAAACGAGCAGTTAAACGAGTATCATCTGAGAGAGTATTTAAACGTACTTTCCACCGATGCGGAGGCAGTATTGGTATCCGACAATTTCCGTGTAAAGCTGGGGAAGAAAATCGGTGATAAGGTGACCTATGAGAATGAGGAAGGAAACAGTATTACCGGTACGATTTACGGGTTTGTAAAGTATTGGTCCGGTTATGCACCGACGGAGCAGGTGGTTTCCGAGGGTGAAATTGTAACGAAGGATAATTATCTTGTGGTGGCAAATCTTTCCCAGGTGCAGGAGGGCTTTGACATCCGTCCGTATCAGGTATGGTTACGGACCGATGAAGCGGATGCGGAGTTCTTTTATGAGTGGGCAGCGGAAAACAATTACAAGTATACTTCCGTGGAGAGCTTGCAGAGCAATCTGGCAGATATCCGTACCGATACGTTGTTCCAGGGAACCAACGGTATCCTGACCTTAAGCTTTATTATCATTTTGTTATTGTGCGGTGTCGGTTATCTGATTTACTGGATTTTATCCATTCGTGAGCGTGAGCTTTTGTTCGGTGTATTCCGTGCAATGGGTATGCGCAAAAACGAGATTCTACATATGCTGATTAACGAGCAGATTTTCTCCGGCGTTTTGTCGATTGTATTCGGTGCGGGTGTGGGGCTTGTGGCCTCCCGTATGTATGTGCCGATGATTCAGATTGCGTATGCGGCAGAGAAGCAGGTGCTTCCGCAGTCACTGATTACGGACAGTGCCGATATGGTGAAGCTGTTTGTTGTAATTGCAGTCATGCTTTGCATCTGTATTGCGGTATTAATCCGTAACATTGCGGCAATGAAGATTACCAATGCGTTGAAGCTTGGTGAAGACTAAGGGTTGAAAGGAGAATACAATGGAATACATGATTGAAACGAAAAATCTGAATCGTATTTTCCCGGTGACCGGCGGAGAGTTTCATGCATTAAAGGATATTACGATTCAAATCCCGAAGAAGTCCCTGACTATTTTAAAAGGACGTTCCGGTTCGGGTAAAACGACATTGATGAATATTCTGGGTGCGCTGGATCGTCAAACCAGCGGTACGCTGTTGTTTGAGGGGCAGGATATCGGGGAATTTACCGAACGACAGAGAGAAGAGCTTCGCAGAAAGGACGTGGGCTTTGTCTTTCAGTCTGTGTCCCTGATTCCGATGATGAGTGCCTATGAAAACGTAGAGTTTTCTTTACGACTGGCCGGGATAACGGAAGGTAGAAAAGAGCGGGTAGAAGAGTGCTTAAAGCTGGTAGGTCTTGGTGGTCGTATGGAGCATATGCCGCAGGAGATGTCCGGCGGCGAGCAGCAGCGTGTGGCCATTGCAAGAGCACTGGCCCATCGTCCGAAGATTATCTTTGCGGATGAGCCGACGGCAGAGCTGGATACCGCAACGGCAGCGGCAGTTATGAAGCTGTTCCGTGACTTGATTGAAAAGGAAGATGTTACCATTGTCATGACCACCCACGATGTGGGACTCATGTCTGCGGGTACCCTTTCCTATGAGTTGGAAGACGGCGCGGTAAAGACCGATGCCGTGCAGGAATAAGGGAGGGCGACTATGGCAGAAGAAATTATGATTCAGGCGGATAACCTGGTAAAGATTTATAAGACAAAGGATTTGGAAGTACTGGCACTGCAGGGCCTGGACCTGACGGTGGAGAAAGGCGAGCTGGTTGCCATTATCGGTAACAGCGGTAGCGGTAAGTCCACCTTCCTTAACATGATCGGCGGTCTGGATAAGCCGAGCGCGGGCAAGCTTTTTGTAGACGGAAAGAACCTGTTTACCATGAATGAGAAGCAGTTGGTGGAGTACAAGAGAGATACGGTAGGCTTCGTATGGCAGAACAATGCAAGAAACCTGCTTCCGTATCTGACGGCGTTAGAGAATGTTATGACGCCGATGCAGCTGACCAACCGTAAGAACAAGAAGGAATGGGCGCTGGAGCTGTTGGATTTGGTAGGCATGTCCCATCGTAAGAATAACCGCTTACAGCAGCTTTCCGGTGGTGAGCAGCAGCGTATTGCCATTGCCATTGCACTGGCAAATGAGCCGAAGCTTCTCCTTGCGGATGAGCCGACGGGTTCCGTTGACCGTAAGACCGCGGATTACATTTATGATTTGTTTGTACGCTTAAATCAGGAAAAGGGTCAGACCATCGTTATCGTTACCCACGACACCACTCTTGCGAAGAAGGTAAAGCGTGTGGTTGCCATCCGCGACGGTAAGATTAGCAGTGAGCGTATTTTAAAGGAAGAGTTCAGTGATATGTCCAATGCCTCTGCCGTAAACTGGCAGGAAATCGCAGAGACCCAGGAGGAATATGCCATTGTGGACCGTGCGGGCCGCGTGCAGATTCCGAGAGATTTGCTGGATAAGCTGGAGCTTCCGGGAAACAAGGTGAAGGTTTCCATGCAGGAGGAGAAAATCCAGTTAGAAAGACCGTAACCGCGGGGGAAGGGTGTCGTAAAATGCGGCACCCTTTTATGCTTGTCGGGACTCTATAGCAGTTGTAGACACGTAAAAACGAATTACTTTTGCAAGTCGCAACGCTCCGTCAATCTTCCTCTAACCGTTTCTAAACGTCTCTTGGTAGCGTCCTCGAGACTTAGAAACGGTAAGAGGTGATATCGACTGCGCTAAGTGCGCGACCCTTCGGGAAAAGCAAAAGTGAATTCGTTTTTATGTGTCTACAACTTTTTACATAGTTGAACGCATAAAATAGGATGCCGCATTTTTGCGACAGTCCTTGAAAAGGAAAGCGCAGTTACGGCCTTAGAGGAGAGTGTGTTAAGCGAGAAGGGGAAAGACTTGCGAAGAGGGGCTTTGGGAGCCCTGGCTAAAATATAAAAACGGAATATGCCAAAATAGATAGCATTGGAGGTATGTAGTTATGAATAAGATGAGACTTGTCCGTGACAGGAAATGGTTTTTTCAATATTATCCGTATCATCAGATGCATATGGATAACGAGTTACTGAAAGGTTGGGTATCGATTAATTATCTGACGGATGGCGAAACGAGGTTCTGGGAATATGAGAAATCCGGTGC
>JAFTPY010000040.1 GCA_017463035.1 Lachnospiraceae bacterium | reverse complement strand
GTTTCTTATTACGGAGTTGACGACCGGTAAGGAAAAAGTATGGGAAAATCAAAATCTGAATAATCTTTTGTTCCACTATTTTGTGATACGAATGTTGGCTAATTATGAGCTGGATTCCGGTGAGTGGC
Organism: Lachnospiraceae bacterium; assembly: GCA_017463035.1. Lineage (GTDB taxonomy): Bacteria > Bacillota > Clostridia > Lachnospirales > Lachnospiraceae > SIG307. Next base: position 8,920 of record JAFTPY010000040.1, on the reverse strand, counting down.
TGTATACGGAAGAGGATCGGATGGTACTTCGGGATAAAAAGTTTGCACTGTTTTCCTTACTGTTTGAGCAGGGAGATTACGGAGAATACATGGACCATCTGGCAGACTCTCATGAGATGCAGGCGAGAGAATACGCAAAACGCCAAAATAGAGAGAAGTGTCTGTACCATCTGGAACAGGCACTTGCGAATGCCGTAGGGTTTATTGAGTACATGAGAAGTGAAAGCTATGTCCATTCTTCCCTTTTATGGAGAGGGTACGAATCTTATCCGCAGGGTACCACTTTATGGGACAGGGAGAATATCGCAATGCAGATTCTTTCCCGGACTGAGCTTCCGGAGTATGATTCCATGAGGGCGGATGCCGGGTTTAAGGCGCTGATTGAAAAATTGTCCGGATATGCAGGGGAAAATGATTTTTGATGTAATGGGTGAGTAAAAAGAAAACCGTGAGATACTCCAAGGAAAGGAGTTGTCTCACGGTTTTTGTTTTACAGCTTCGCCTTTAATCTTGCAATCTGCTTTTTAAAAAAATCCACATAAATATCAAATTGCTCTTTCTTTAAAATCGGTAGCAGCTTCAGTGCGGCTTCCGTCTCTTCGGTCGCTTTTCCAATATTTCCTTCCGCTTCGTAGCACTCCGCCAGCTTCTGCATCATCTGAAGCAAGTTTTCGAAAGAAATCCATTTTTGCTTTTCGGCGGCTTCGAGTTTTTCTTTGCCCTCCAAAAGATAAGCAATCTCGGTGAGCTTTGTAAAGTAAATCTCCGGGATTTGTTCCAAAGCGGCCTTGGCACTGTCGATGTCGCCCTTTGCTTTGTAAGCGTAGGCAAGGAAACGTAGCGCATCGTATTTTACGTCGCTTTCCCGGGTGGTTTCACTGAGCTTGCTTGCAATGGCAATGGTTTCGTCCGGTTTCTCTGTGTAGTTGATGACATACAGCAGGTTGTTGAGAATGATATCATTGTCTGGGTAAGTTTTTAAGCCTTCTTCTAAGATAGCTCTGCTCTTTTCCGGGTCGCTTTCCCGGTACTGATAAGCTTCTTTGCAGATGGCATCTACTTTCTGTTCCAGTTCCGTTAAGTGAAAGTCAAACAGGTCGTCCATGGAAACGCCGAAGTAGCTTGCAAGAATCGGTGCCAGAGAGATATCCGGCAGTGCCAGATTGTTTTCCCACTTGCTGACTGCCTGAAAGGAAATGCCGATGCTGTTGGCAAGCTGCTCCTGGGTGATGCCCCGCTGTTTGCGAAGCTCTTTTATTTTTGTTCCGATTTTCATTGTATGTCCTCCATATATTATCCGGTTTGTGTTTTTATTAAAGTTGTCAAGGCGGCGCCTGCCTTATGTCTTAGTTATAACATGAATCGGACAGAAGGACAATAAACGGGTAAATGATAATTTTCAACCCGGGGTTGAATAAGACCATGTCATAGTTTTACTGTTATCGTTTGCTTCGATACGCAACAAAACCGCAGACACCGGCATTGAAAAAGTGAAAAAGGGAACACCAAATCAAGACATCAGTACCGGCAATGCAGCCGAAGAGGATGTTTACTAATCCAATCAGAAGCCAAAGCAAGGCTAAGCCGAAAAATATATAGCTTCGTGCAATTTCTTTTGAGCGAAATGTCTGAGTAGTTTCTTTTACTTTCGGCAAATCCTCATCGCTTGTATATTCGTCATGCAGTAGATAGTCTGTAGAGACACCATACAGTTCACTTAATTGTTTTAATTTTGCAAGGTCCGGTGTGGTTTCGCCCAATTCCCAACGAGAGATTGCCTGACGGGAGACTCCCAGTTGTTCTGCCAGTGCCTCCTGGGATAGACCGCGGGCTTTTCTTAACTGAATCAGTTTTTCTTCAAATTTCATAAATAGGTCCTCCTATACGTGTTTTTGATAACAAAAGAGTACCGAAAAGGTGGAAAAAGTTCTACCACGCGAGTGTAACAATTCCGCAACCGGATGTAACATGGGGAAAATATGTGGTTGCGGCAAGGAAAATCCCCCTAAATGTGTGTTTAGGGGGACGCGGCTTTAGTCGTTATTTTCGCATCACAAAATAGAACCGATGCACCTTTCCTTCCACAAAACCAAGCTCTCTGATTTTCTTTTCGACCTCAAACAGTCGATTAAAGCACGTTTCTACAGAAAAATCCACAAATTCCCATACAATGACTCGTGCAAACCATACAAGAGCGGCAGTGTCATAGAACCGAATCGGTTTATAGGTTTCGCCCTGCTCCAGCGAGATAAATCCGTTTGCGGTAAACAATCCCGATTGTTTTTCCAGATTATGGCCCGGAAAGGATTTCTCGTGATTCGGAAGTACCAGTTTTACCAACTCCCAATCGTTGTCTTCGCCCACCTGTTGAGTGATGAAGAGTCCGCCGGGTTTTAAGACGCGGTAGATTTCCTTCGGGTCATAGGAGCCGTGACGATTTAACACAATATCGAAAGTGTCGTCGTCAAAGGGCATCATGGATTCATCGGACATCTCACGAAGGTCGATGCCGAGAGGTGTTAAGGTCTCCCTACACAAAGCGACATTCGGGGCATATCCTTCGGTAGCACTTGTAAGTGCATACGGGTGTCCGAGAGACAGCAAAAACTCTCCGCCGCCGGTGTCCATGTCCAGAATCTTGTCCGTCGGTTTCAAATACTTCTGAATCACGGTTTTGTAATCCCAAGGCATGTCATTTTCTTCCGAAAAAAACTTTCCTTCGATGTGGGAAAAGTCCCAGCCTTTGATGGGTGCAATTTCTTCTTCTGCAAGCCATTTTGTTCTTAATTCATTTGCATTCATAATAACTACTCCTTTTTCGTAGGCTTCTAAGCCTGTAATTAGTAACAATTGATTTCCAAATTTAAAAGGTGCAGCTACTGACAGTCTAAAATACTCGGTACAATCGATGTCAGATTTTTACTGCACCGAGTAGATAATTCGTTTAATCACCATATAATATCCTCCGAAACCGGTCATTTGATAGATAAAGTATACTATTTGAAAAGAAACAAGTCAAGGACAGCGACGAAGTAGGAAATTTCTTGCAATTTGCCTGCAAGAATGTTATTATATAATGCGTGACCACTTTAGTGTGTTACCTGACTATAATAAGGAGGAACATAAGAATGTCGTTAGAGGTTAAGAATCTGACAAAAAAGTACGGGGAAAAGGTAGTGGTGGATAATCTGAGCTTTTCTATTCGTGAGCCGGGTGTGTATGCGTTGCTTGGTACAAACGGAGCGGGAAAAACAACTTCCATCCGTATGATACTGGATATGTTGACGAGAGATGCCGGTGAGGTGCTTTGGAACGGAACGGTATTTCGGGCATCGGAGATGAATGTAGGATATTTGGCAGAAGAAAGAGGTTTGTACCCGAAGTATTCTTTGTTAGACCAGTTGATTTATTTTGCTTCCTTAAAGAAGGTGCCGAAGAAGCTGGCAATGGAGCGTATTAAGTATTGGGCAGGACGTTTGCAGGTAGAGGAGTATATTTTTCCTCCGAAAAATGCGAAGGGAAAGACAGTAAAGGCAAATAAGGCGGACCAGCTTTCCAAGGGAAATCAGCAGAAGATTCAGCTGATGGCTGCATTGCTTTCGGAGCCGGAGCTTTTGATTTTGGATGAGCCGCTCAGCGGTCTGGACCCGGTGAATACGGATTTGTTTAAGGGAATCATTCGTGAGGAAATTGCAATGAACAAATACTTAATTATGTCCAGTCATCAGATGCCGACCATTGAGGAGTTCTGCTCGGATATTACGATTTTAAATCGTGGTAAGGCGGTATTGCAGGGAAATCTGAACGAAATCAAGAAGAGCTACGGAAGAGTGAATCTGTTTGTAAAGAGTGACTCCGATATTGAAACATACATTGAAAAATTCGGCTTGACGGTTGTGAACAAGTTACCGGGAGAGTATCATTTAAAGGTAACGGACGAGGGTCAGGCAAGACAGTTTTTGGCAAGTATGATAGCGGATTCGGTGCCGGTAGTAAAATTCGAGCTGCGGGAGCCGTCATTGCATGAGATTTTCGTAGAAAAGGTGGGAACAGACGATGAAAAAGAATAGTTGCAGAGGATGGAAGGATGTATTTTCTTTTACTCTGACGCAGACGCTTAAGAGCAAGCCTTATCTGATTGCGATGGCGATTATGTTTGTGTTTTCCGTGATTTCCATGCCGCTTCTCAGTCTGATTACAAAGAATCCGGCAGAAGCGGGGGATGTGAAAAGCAACATTACAAAGGCATATGTGAGCAATCAGACACCGTATACGGAGCTTGCCGTCAGTGCGGAGCTTGCGGCAGGGTATGAGGGAATCGTAATCGAGTCCCTTACCGAGTCGGAAGAGGTTGTAACGAAACGTCTTGCGGAGGAAGAAGTCAGTGCGGTTTTGATCAGCATTACGGACAACGGGATGCAGGCAAATATCCGGCTTTTAAAATCTCCGGAGGGTCCGGTGAAAAATTACGAACTGCAGACATTGGGAGAAAGTGTGCAGCGTGCCTATCAAAAGGCAAAGATGACGGCTCTTGGAGTAACGGAGGAGCAGTTAGCTTATCTTAGCGTACAGGTGCTTCCGTCCGCCGGTGTAATTGATACGAAGGCGGCCGAGGTGGTAGAAGATACCTCCATTACCATGGGAGAATATTGGTTTATCTACGGCTTGATGTTTGTTATTATTATGGTAAGTATACTGTCCAGTACCCAGGTGGCATCCTCTGTTGTTGTGGAAAAATCGTTCAAGGTATTGGAATACATTTTGATTTCGGTTCGTCCGCTGGCGATTATTGTGGGCAAGGTATTGGCTATGCTGGTGGCTACGCTGTTGCAGATGCTGATGCTGGTTCTCGGCCTGGTTGTTTCAAACAAAATCAGCGTAGGGATTACGGGAGAGGAGAATAATGTGCTTGCGCAATATCTTTCTCCGGAAATTATGTCCAATTTAAATCCGGGCAATGTGATTATCGGCCTGGTTGTGGCAGGCATCGGCATGGTATTGTATGCGACCTTGGCCGGTCTTTGCGGAGCAACCGTCAGCCGTATGGAGGAAGTAAACGAGTGTCTGACGGTTTTGACCGTAGCTACGCTTGTTGGTTTTTATATCGGTATGATGGCTGCGGATGGTATGATGGCAAGCGGAACAACCACATTTTCCACATTTGCGTTACTGTTTCCTCTTTCCTCTGCCTTTTTGCTGCCGGGTGCACTGTTGGTGGGAAAGGTGGACCTTTGGATCCTCTTACTTTCTGTTCTAATTTTGATTATCAGTGTAATGGCGATGTTTGCGTTTGTGGCAAAGGTTTACGAAAGCTTGATTTTGCATAACGGAAAGCGAATCCGTATGAAGGAATTGCTTACCATTTTTAAGAACAGCGGGAAGGAGGCAAGTGCAGAAAATGAATAAGTTTCAAGGGTGGAAAAATGTATTTGCATTTACCTATAAACAAAATGTGGGAACAAAAACGTACAAGCTTGTAACCGGATTGGTTGCGGTTCTTGTATTAGCGCTGGCCATTCTGATAACCGTTGTTTCATGTGCGCCGGACGAGGAGGAAACAAAACCTGAATTTAGCAGCATCCACAAGGTGTTGGTAGCAGATTGTGCCGAGGTTGGCGAGCTTGCGTATGCAGAGCTTGTTGCATCAACGCAAAACGATACCTATTATGAAAGGGTTGCATGGGAGTCTGCGGGACAGGTCACCACGGAGGAGGAGCTTGCCCGTCTGGCGGAGGAAAAGGGAGAAGACGTAATCGGCCTTTTGTATACGATGGACGAAGATGTTCTTTCTGTGCGTGCGGTGATTCCGGAAACCTCTACAGTGGGGATTTCTGAGGGAGAAGAGCTTGCGACAACGGTAGCGTCCTTTGTGCAGTCCCGGCGTTACCGGAGCAGTGGGTTATCCATGGAGCAATTAATTGCGGTGGAAACAACGGTTGCGGTTACTGTCGGTGTGGCAGGTGAGGAACCGAACCTGGTTGCCGATTTGATTGGGATGTTTGCACCTCTTATTTTCGGATTGATATTGTATATGATGCTTTTGATGTACGGACAGAGAATATGTCAGCAGGTATCTACGGAAAAGACCTCAAAGCTGATGGAGACGCTGCTTACTTCATTGCATCCGTATGCGTTGCTGACGGGTAAGGTGTTTGCCATTGTAGCGACGGCACTGACCCAGTTCTTCCTTTGGATTGCGCTGTTGGTAATCGGCTTATTCGGGGGTGTTGTAATCGGACGTGTGCTTTATCCGGACAGCACGGCTTCGGTGACAATGGTGGTGGATTTCCTTCGTGAGAATATCGGCGAAAGTGCCCTGTCTCCGGCAGCGGTTGTGCTTGCGATTTTGATTTTCTGCTGTGGCTTCCTGTTCTATTGTGTCATTGCGGGACTTGCGGGAAGTATGGTTACTCGTCCGGAGGAGGCATCAAGCGTGCAGGGTATTTTCACACTTCCGATTGTGGTCAGCTGGCTTGTCTGCTATCTGGGAGGGCTTATGGAAAAAGAAAACATTCTTGTGGTGGCAAGAAATATTCCGTTTACGATTCCCTTCGGTGTTCCTGTTGAGCTTTTAACCGGTACGGTTGGCATTTTACAGGGTGTGATTTCCCTTGTGATTCTGCTTGTATTTTCCGTGCTTTGTATTCTGCTTTCCGCAAGGATTTACAAGGGAATGGTACTGTATACCGGCCAGAAGCTGTCACTTAAGACCATTGTGGGTGTGCTTCGAAATAAATAAAATTGAGAAACCGGGAAGTGATTCGCGGCTTCTGTGAAAAAAGTGACTGTCTGTGCCTGGTCGGCCGACAGTTACTTTTTCGTTATAGGAAATGAGGTTCTTTTGTTCAGATTTTTTACTTGTAAAACGAAATGGGTTTGCAGGTACTGCTTTTTTATGGTATGATAAAAGACGAGTCAATAGGTCAAAGCTTAGACTACATGAGTAGAACGTTAAACGCGTTACGAAATGACAATGTTTTACAAATATTCCCAAAATGCGCTTCGGGATTTGTAGGCTGGAAAGAAGGATAACATGAAATTTGTAATTCAAAGAGTGACAAAAGCAAGCGTAACCGTGAATGGGACTTGTATCGGTTCCATTGGCAAAGGATTTCTGGTTTTGATCGGTGTGGGTGCCGAAGATACAAAAGAAGTGGCGGATAAGTATGTGAAAAAGCTACTGGGACTGCGGATTTTTGAGGATGGGGACGGAAAGACCAATCTGTCCTTAAAGGACGTGAACGGAGAGCTTCTTCTGATTTCCCAGTTTACCTTGTATGCGGATTGCCGCAAGGGAAACCGACCGTCCTTTATTAATGCGGGAGCCCCGGCTCTTGCTACGGAATTGTATGAGTATATCATTGAGAGTTGTAAGAAGGAAGGATATCCGGTGCAGACCGGTGAGTTTGGCGCGGATATGAAGGTGGAGCTGTTAAATGACGGACCGTTTACCATAGTGCTGGATAATCTGTAAATGAAGTACGGTACGGGAGGCGGACCGGGAACGGGGTAACGATATAGATAATCAGAAACAAATCAGAAACGAAGGAGAAAATCTATGGAGCAAGTCGATATCAAATTTCAATATACGGAGAAGGAGTATGTAAAGGCGGTGCGGAAGTACCTTTTGGTCACCGATACCATTAAGAAACTGGATCTGGTGCTGGCAATCATCGGCGTGCCTTGTACGCTGGTATATTTCTTTTTGTCGTCGTATAACTGGTTCAGCATTCTGCTTCTGGTATGTGCGGTGCTGTTTACCGGATTTATCGGACTGCAGTATTTATATGCACCGGTGCTGACTTTCCGGAAGACACCGAAGTTTAAAGAAGAATATCACCTGACCTTTACAGCGGATGGGATTTTGTTTGAAACCGCTACGATTCACTCTGAATTAAAGTGGGATGCCTATACTGCCTTTTGGGAGAGCGAGGACTGCTATTATCTGGTGCAGGAGGAGCACGTTTATACGATTTTGCCGAAGAGAGCCTTCGGGGGCGATGCGGAAAAGCTGGCCTTTGAACGAATGGCGGAAGTAGGCACGGAGTATACGAAACGCAAGATTTAAGAGGAAATCAGTGGTACGAGAACGAAGGAAGAAAGGAGGCAGACCGTGATTTATCTCAGTTCATTTACCTTCCCGGACGGAGAGGAAGAACAAAGCTTCTTTATGAGTGTAAAACGAACCTGCTACGATTCCTTTTATCCTTTCGGGCAGGTGGCGAAAAAGGAAATATCCATTTTGAATTTTGAGGATGTGACCATACTTTACGGCGGCAACGGTTCCGGCAAGACTACGATTTTAAATGTGATTGCCGAGAAACTGGAATTAAAACGTGAGTCCATGTACAACCGTTCCAATTTCTTCCCGGATTACATCGCTTTGTGTGATGCGTTTCTTTCACGGGATTTGACGGAGCACAGCCGGATTATTACCAGCGATGATGTGTTTGACTATATGTTAGGAGTGCGGACCTTAAATGAAGGGATTGATACGAAGCGGGAAGATTTGTTTCAGGAGTATCTGGATGCCAAGTATTCGGATTTTCATTACCGCACTATGGAGGATTTCGAGCGGTTAAAACAGGTGAATCTGGCCAGACGCAAAACCCAGTCCAAGTATGTCAGGGCGAAGCTGATGGACAATATCCGAGAGCATTCCAACGGGGAAAACGCTTTCCGCTACTTTCAGGAAAAGGTGGAGGAGAGTGCCTTGTACCTTTTGGATGAGCCGGAAAACAGCCTGTCTCCGGAGCGTCAGTTGGAGCTGGTGAAGTTTATTGAAGAGGCGGCAAAGTACCTGAATTGCCAGTTTATCATTTCAACCCATTCTCCGTTTTTGCTGGGGATGAAGGGGGCAAAAATTTACGACTTGGATACGATGCCGGTGCGGCCGAAGAAATGGACGCAGCTTAAGAAT
>JAFTPY010000338.1 GCA_017463035.1 Lachnospiraceae bacterium | reverse complement strand
TGGGCGTACCACATTTCGGCATACTGCCCGTTTTTCGCCAGCAGTTCCTCATGGGTACCCTCTTCGATAATCTGCCCCTTCTCAAGCATCAGGATACGATCCGCATCCCTGGTGGTGGACAAACGATGGGAAATATAAAATACGGTCTTTCCTTCCGCTGCTTCGTGCATGGCCTTGTTTAAATTGTACTCCGCAATCGGGTCCAGCGCAGAGGACGGTTCATCCATGATAAGGATATCCGCCTGACGATAAAAGGCTCTGGCAATGGCCACCTTCTGGCTCTCACCGCCGGAGAGGTTCACGCCCTTTTCGTCAAACTCCGTCGTCAAACCGGTAGCTAAACCGTTCGGCAATGTTTCCATCCGGTCTCCGAAACCGCTCTTACAAAGAGCCTCGGTTACTGCCGCTTCTTCCTTCTTACCGTCGCCCACATCTTCCAATACCACGTTTTCCAGAAGCGTAGCACCGTACATCTTAAAGTCCTGGAATACCACGCCCACACGGTTTCTGTAATCGGAAAGCACATACTCCTTAATGTCCTTTCCGTGGTAGGACACCGTTCCTGCACTCGGGTCATACAAACGCATCAAAAGCTTGATTAGCGTTGTCTTTCCGGCACCGTTATAGCCGACAATTGCCACGCGCTCTCCCGGTTCAACCTTCAGACTGATATCATGTAAAATCTCCTCGGACTCCTCCGTATACCGGAAGGACACATGTTTCAGTTCCAATGCTCCGGTTCCGGTCGGTACTTCCTCTCCCACGCCCTGCTTCATTTCCGGCTCATACGCAAGGAAGTTTCTGATTTTTTCTATGTACAGACTGTTTTCATTGGCTGCCGGTGCGATTTCTGCAATTCCGCGCATACCGCGGCGCAGGCGTCCGGTCTGATTAAACAATACCACCGCATTGCTGTAGTCGATGGTATGGAACACCGCTGCCTGAAAAATCAAGTACGCCACATACAAACCGTCCGTAATAAAGTCTCCCGCGCAATAATACCGTGCAAAGGACAAGCCGATTCGTTTCTTTGCCACTGCCTTTTGCTCCTCCACAATGGCATCGTTAGCCTCTACAAAATCTTCCTTTAAAATCTTTGCCACATCCTTATTGAGACGCAGTTCCTTCGCATAATCGTTTAAATAAAATACACGACCGGCATAATTCCGTTTACGTTCCCAAGGATTTACCTTCATCCGTACATCGTAATTGAGCTTGTTTAACTTCTTTGCCAGGAAGAAGGATGCCACAAAGGATACCGCCACAAACAGAATACCGATGGCATCCGTCATAATAAAGAAAACACCGGTACTGATTAAAATTGTCACGTTCTGCACCGTATTATGTAAAAAGGTTAGGAAACGGTCGATGGAAGCTTCCGACTCCGACACCGCAAGCACAAACTCATTGTAGTACTTCGGATTATCGTAACAGGAAAGGTCAAGCTCCGCTGCCTTCTCGTACATCTGCTCCTTGAGCGCCTTGTAAAGCTTCGGCTTTGCCCGATACACCATGGCATGCTGATAATATCCGTCCGGAATCACCACCAGCATCTGAAGTAACAAAAATCCGCCCACAACCAGAAGTGCCTTCCAAAACGGTTCTCCGTACTCCGCACACTTTAGTACATACTGGATACAAAGGGTATGTTCGATAAAAATCATAATCTGCAACCGGAACCCGTCATATAAATGATACAGCATAAAGCCCGGTGCCGTTTTAAAACACAGTTTCCACAGAAACCAGAGATTACTGCATACTTTTTTCATTACCGAACCACCTCCTTATCTGCGGCAAAGAAGCTTCCCGTAAGAGAGGTCCGGTCCGTTGCCAGATAGTTAATTGCCTGCTTCTCGTACATATCCGCATAGGCCCCGTGATTTGCCATCAGTTTCTTATGAGAGCCCTGCTCGATAATGGTCCCGTTTTCCAACATAAATACCCAGTCCGCATTTTGCACGGAAGACAAACGGTGAGAAATAAAGAGCATCGTCTTGTCCTGTCCGTCCTTTAAAATACTTTCAAACAACCGGTACTCCGCAATCGGATCCAAGGCGGAGGACGGCTCATCAAAAATCTTTACCGGACGTTTCTGTACAAAGGCCCGCGCCACCACAATTTTCTGATATTCACCGCCGGACAATACCGCACCGTCTTCCGCAAACTCCTTCGTCAAAATCGTGTGAATGCCCTTCGGGAGTCTCTCTACCTTCTCATACACTCCCGCCAGCTTAAGAGCACGTACCGCTTCCGCCTCATCCTCCGGCGTTGCCTTTCGCATCAGCACATTTTCCAGCACCGACATAGAGAAAATCTGATAATCCTGAAAAGCTCCCGCGAAAAGCGCGCGATACTTCTGAAGCTCATACTCCTTGATATTTCTTCCGTTTAACAAAATCTCCCCGGAGGTCGGGTCGTAAAACCGCAGTAAAAGCTTGATAATGGTAGACTTTCCCGCACCGTTATGTCCTACCAGTGCATAAGTCTTACCGCCCCGTAGTTCAAAGGACAAATTCCGGATAACCTCCTCGTCCTTATAAGAGAAGCATACATTACGGAACTCAATGCTGTGAATGGTATCTCCCGGATCGTCTCCCTTATAATCCTCCGGAATCTTTTCCTCGTATTCCAAGAAATTCCGAAGATTATCCACAAACAAACCGTTTTTAAATGCTGCCGCCAAATAGTCCGTAAAACCGATTAAAATCCAGGTACAGGATACCATCATGCTGGTTAACACCGCTAATTTTGCAAGGCTCATACTGTCATTGACCAAGGTCCGGTACGCACCGTAAATCAACACGCCTTCAAAAATGAAGGAAAAGGTAAACTGAACGTAGAACCAGTGCAGCACCACCGCCTTTGCGGTATACTTCTTCGTTACATCCGCCACCCCCTTAATGGCCTCTCTGTAATCTCTCCGCATCAAAGAAAACACATTGGTCAGACGCACTTCCTTTGCATATTCTGCCAGATACATAACACGGTTTACATAGGCCGTTCTGCGGTTATGAGGTGCCATATCCTTATTCCGGTTAAAATCAATCTGCCCCAGCTTCCGGTTAAACACAAAGTTACCGAGAATCGGGAAAATTACAAACAACACAGACCATGGATCGATATCATACATCAGATAAAAGCCCAGCACCGCCGCAATACTTCCGAACAGCACGCCCCAGAGATTTGAAATCGTCTCAATCAACTTATCCGCCGCGCCCTCCGTTGCCAGGGTATACTTATTGTAAAACTCGCTGTCCTCAAAACAGGAAAGTTCCACATTAGTGGACTTTTCAAACAAGCGCAGATTCAGCTTCTTGTACACCTTCGCAGTGGCAATGGGCCATACCTTACCTTCCAGATATTGGTTGTATAGTGTCATGGAAGCAAATACCGCCACCGTCACACCAAGGAAAATAAATATCGACGTCACTTCCTGCTCCGTCTCCATGGCATTAATCACGTAGCGCATAAAAAACGCACTGTAAAACAGCCACTCAAAATACCCCAGAACTCTGGCCACCGCCATGTGTATTACCAGTTCCGGTGCTATCTGCCAGCCCAGCTTTAATGCATACAGGTTGTTTTTTAATGCCCTGGTCCGATTCCTCTCCTTCTTCTTTTTCATCCCTTATCTCCTCTCACTGCCAAACAACAGGTTCTCCCGCTCGGCAAACTCGTGAAAAACTTTCGAAATACTCGCTTTGCCATCGCGGATATTTTGTTTACTATAGCACTCCTTTTTCGTCATGTCAACTACATAAAACGAGAAATTCTTCCTATAAATAAGAAAAAAATTCAATCCTTTTTGTATGAACAAAACAAAACCTGTCGAATCCTAAGAAATCTTTAAGAAATCAAGTACTGATTTTTTCATTTATCTGTGGTAATATAGTCGTAGTATCGAAAGATGATTTCTATAAAGAAATCAAGTAGGAACGGAGGAGTTTCATGTACCAGATTTTAGTTTGTGACGATGACAAAGAAATTGTAGAAGCCATCCGCATTTATTTATCCGGGGAAGGCTATCAGGTAATCGCTGCCTACAACGGCAGGGAAGCCCTGGAAGCGGTTCATAACGAGGTTCCGCATCTTGCCATTCTTGATATTATGATGCCGGAGATGGACGGCTTGCGCCTTACCGGAAAGCTTCGCGAGGAAGGCTACGCTTTTCCGATTCTTTTCTTGAGTGCAAAAACAGAAGACACAGACAAAATTCTGGGACTTAACATCGGTGCGGACGACTACATTACCAAACCGTTCCGCCCGTTGGAATTAATCGCCCGGGTAAAGTCCGCGCTTCGTCGTTATACCACCTTCGGGAGTCTTCCCGAGGAACAAACCGCACAATGCTACACTATCGGCGGTCTGAAAATCAACGATGACACAAAAGAAGTAACCGTAGACGGAGAACCGGTACGTCTCACTCCGACAGAATATGCCATGCTTCTCCTTTTGGTCCAAAACAAGGGCAAAGTGTTTTCCACCGAGCAGATTTTCTCCGCCGTTTGGAACGAGCCTTCCTACGGTGCGGATAATATTGTTGCGGTACATATCCGCCATATTCGTGAAAAAATAGAAATCAATCCGAAAGAACCGCGTTACCTAAAGGTAGTCTGGGGCCTTGGCTACAAGGTAGACTGGCAGGGCTAACGGGAAGGAGCACCTATGAATCGCATTATTTATTCCGGAATCACCAAAACTATCCTTGCTTTCACGCTCATCTTTTGTTGTTGTGTGTCGGTACATTACGGTTTCCTTACTTTGCGCGGACCGCTTCTTTACGGAAACTCGGACACTGTCTATGAAACCAGACAGTACTCCGAGCTTTTTTCCAAATATGTGGAGCGAACTGCCGTGTATGTCCGTTACCGCGAAGACGGCTATAACCTAAGTACGGAAGATCTTGATTCGGAGCTGGCGCTTCTCCTGAACGGCGAAGTCACCGACGAGGATTTGGAAAGTGCTTTATTCAATGTGTACGAACCAAGCGAAACCGCTTTCTATTATTATCATGCAAAACTGAACGAGGAACCCACCAACTACCAGTATTACGTAGAAAATACCGAAACCGGAGAAGTGTATTCCTCTGCAAATTTTGAACGCTATGCTACAGAGAAAAGCGGCAGCCTGGAAGCATTTCTTACCTCCGGCATTATTAACGAAAACCTCTATTTAATTTTAAATACAGGAAATAACCGTACCATGACCGGAGGCGGTAACGCCGATGTTTTAAATCGTTCCAATCTTCTTTGGTCCATGGACTTTTTGCGTCGTCCTCTTGCCGAAATGGCCGAGGATTTGCATTACGACTACAATTATCATATTTCGAACGATTCCGCCCACACAAGCGACATGGACCATCTGGAGTCCGTTTCCAATTCCGATGACCTGCCGCCTTCCTCATCAAAACCGAGATACGGCGGAGAAATCAAAATAGAAGAAGGTGGAATGAAGGTCGAAATCATATCCCCGGAAGAAACGGAGCAATATTTTTCCAATACCCACGGTACCCCTTCCTCTGACATTCTGCCGCCGGAGCCGCCGAACGGAACCTACCTTTTATATGCGTTTGTAGCAGAGAATTCGGTTGAGGATGATTTCACAAAACTTTCCCAAAATTTTACCTCATCAAAAGAGGATTTTGGCAACAGTCTTCAATCCACGGTCCTTTATACACTGCTTTCTATCTTTTTATTTATCATTTGCAACGTATTGTCGGGCAGACGCGCTTCCGAAGAGGGGATTCATCTGCATTTTTACGACCGTTTCTTTGCCGAGATTATTCTTCTGGCATTAGTCGGCTGGTTTATATTTCCGTTTCTCATGTGGCACATTGTCTCGAACCGCTACTGGGAAACCTCCCTCTCCGGTTTTATAGCCGACTATCCTCGCTACAATCAATGGGTTCCTTTTTTCCACGGTTGTATGGTTTTGTTCCTTTTTGTATCGGGAATATTATATTTCAGCCTTATCCGGAGAATCAAAGCAAAGACCTTTTTAAGCAGTTCCTTATTAGGTCGTTTTGTCTTTCTTCCGATTAAGAAACTGTTAAACTATATCGGTGCCAATCTGAAGGAATTTTATCAACACCTTCCTTCCCTCGGGAAAACCTTTCTATACCTGGGCGGCGGAATTCTCTGGCTTGCCGTATCGATTGTTCTTTTCCTTCTGGAGCAACCGATACCGGCTCTTGTCATTTTGCTTTTAGGAGCTTTGTTTTGTGCAGTTCTTTGTCTCAGAAATATGTTGGACCGTGCGCGCATCTCTCAAAGCACAGCCCAAATGTCCGACGGAAATCTTTCCATTCGGATTTCGACAAAGTCCATGCTTCCGTCCAACAAAAATCTTTCCGAAAATATCAATCAGATTTGCGACGGACTGCACTCTGCTGTGGAAGAACAAACAAAGAGTGAGCGCATGAAAACGGAACTCATTACCAATGTGTCCCATGATATCAAAACACCGCTCACATCCATCATTAACTATATTGAATTAATCAAAAACGAATTGCCGCAGGAGGGTGAAATTGCCGGGTATGCTGAAATTCTTTCCCAAAAATCCTGGCGTTTGAAAGCCCTGATTGATGACCTGGTAGAAGCCTCTAAGGCGGCCTCCGGTACCATGAAGCTGGAACCGATCCGTTTCAACGCCGTAGAGTTGTTACGTCAGGCTGTGGGTGATTTTGAAGAGCGGTTAACGGAGCAGAACCTGACACTCTGTATGGAACTTCCGGAAACTCCGGTTAACGTTCTGGCAGACGGTGCCTGTACCCATCGTATCATCGAAAACATGCTGTCCAATGTATGTAAATACGCTCTTTCCGGCACCAGAGTATTTGTTTCTCTCGACTTACCGCAAGGCACGGGGCTTGCCTTGCTTACCGTAAAGAACACCTCCGCTTCGGTTCTTACCAAAACGCCGGAAGAACTTCTGACCCGCTTCTCCAGAGGAAACGACGACCGTTCCGGCGAAGGCAGCGGTCTGGGCCTTTCCATTGCCGAGAGCCTGGCAGAGCTTCAAGGCGGCAGTTTCTACGT
>JAFTPY010000039.1 GCA_017463035.1 Lachnospiraceae bacterium | reverse complement strand
CCTGCGTAAGCGGCGAATTCGCCTTTTTGCAAGGTAAAAGACACATCCTTCAGGGCGTAGATGCGATGCTTCTCACGTTTGAATAAAGAAACCGGACGGTTCTGGTCGAAATACTTGGTGACACCTTCGATATTAACAACGGTGTCCCATTTCTTTGTATCGGTTACAACTGTATTTTGCATAGTGTGAAAGTCCTTTCTTAAAGCAAATCAGGGCGGCGGTTAAGAATGCCATCGCCACAAGGAACGGAAAGGCAAGCTCTGTAGGTTTTCCCAGGTCCTTTAGAAGTGCCAGTGCCGGAAAATAGGCCAGAAGTCCGATGGGAAGTACGGTATGTAAAATTGTACCAAGCCATCCCGGCAGGCCGAACAGCGGGAACCGCCCCAACTGGCTGTTCATATCCAAAATCATGGATGAGATTTCTTCACAGGCTACCGGCTTGTAAAATGCCGCAGAGCCGTAGAGAAAGCTTTGGGACAGCCGTAGTACAATGTGAATCACAAGGTAATAAAGCAATAATAAAAACCACATCGGAGACAGTGCGATGTTAAGTCGTGCCACTGCAATCCAGGTGAGGATGACACCGATCAGAACGCCGTGACAGCCGGAAAAAGGCATAAAGCCTTCCGTAAGAAGCTGCATCCATAACGGTCTCGGCTGAATCAGCATATGGTCCACTTGACCTCTGCCGATGCGGCGGCTGATGTGGATGACATTGTAATTGCCGAACAGCATCCAGCCGAGGCCGTCCGCCAGTTCAAAAAAGCCCAGCATAAATAAGATTTCATCGGCGGTCAGTCCGCCTACGCCGCCGAACCGGATCGCAAGCAGCAGTACTCCCGCCATGCCGGACAGGTTGCTTAAGGTTTCCGTAATGACCACAAGGAGTACGGTGGCTTTGTCCTGCAAAAGCCAGATTAAATCCATACGGGCATACAGCTTTAAGAGCCGGAAGAATCCTTTGATATTATCCGCCATAGGACACCATCCTTTCTCCGGAAGCCTTGAAGCAATAAACGGCCAGCGGCCATAAAATCACATTCCAGATAATCTGTGTAATGATAAGAAGTCCCGGTTCTGCCAGTCCGGTATAAATCGCTAACGGTGCGCCTGCCAATGTACCGAAGGGCGACAACTGCAAAAAGTCGCCGATGCCCCAAGGCAGTATGGCAAAAGGAATCAGAGAACCGGTAAACAGTGCCGTCAGTGCTTCTCTGAGACAATGTACCGTCCATTCCAGATTCTTCATGCGGATTAACAGACAGGCAAACAGAAAGTCCACTGCAAATCCCTGCAATACCGATAAAATCAGGGACGGGAAAAACCACAGGCTGACCGGGCGCATATCCAGTCCGCAGGCAAGGGAAATCACCAGTACCGGCAGGGAAAGGCACAAAAGCCGCATGCCCCAACCGCCTACGGTATGGGCCGCAAGTTGGGCAAAGATTCCTGCCGGACGTTGATACAGTCCCAACATTGTTCCGTCATGGAGCCAGCCGGAGGCCGGAGTATGAAGGTTCAAAAGCGGTGCCAGCATGGTGGACAGCACCGTGTAGGTATAAAATTGTTCCAAGCGCATTCCCTCTAAATCCACCCCTTGTAAAAACAGGGAACGCCATATCATTAACAGTGCCGCCAGACCGCCCGCCTGCAAAAGATACTGGGCCAGGAGATTTGCAAAGCCGAAATAGCTTTGTTCCTTCAGGCACAGCTTTGCGGTGGCAAGACCGGCGCGAAATGCTTGTTTCATGATAAGATATCCTTTCTTATGTGATTACAAGAACAGCCAAAGAACGGCTTCTTTAAGATATAGTATAGCATAGGAAAGGAAGGAAACGAAAGTGTCATATTTGAATAAAAAGATTTGTGCCTAATACGGGTTGAAAAATCTTTCCCCGGGTAGTATACTTTGGTAACGTAGAGATATAATGCAGTAAAGTAATGGGAGAGGATTGGAACATGAAAAAACTATCAAAGAAGGACCCGAAGCGGACGTTGTTTGTGTATAATCCCAGAGCGGGAAAGGGAACGGTCGTAAAGAACCTTCATGAGATTGTGGATGCCTTTGCAAAGGCAAAATATCCGGTGACGGTATATCCGACTCAGGAACAAGGAGACGCCTGTAAGCTGGTGGAGAACAGAGATGCCGGACTGTATGATTTGATTGTGTGCAGCGGCGGCGACGGAACCTTGCGGGAAGTGGTAAACGGTCTTATGAAAAGCGGCGTAAGCACGCCTGTAGGCTATATTCCGGCAGGCAGTACCAACGATTTTGCCAGAAGTCTCGGGTTGTCGGATGATATTACGGAGGCGCTGAAAATCATAACCCGAGGAAAAACGTTTTTATGCGATGCGGGGAACTTTAACGGCGAAAACTTTGTATATATTGCGGCCTTCGGGCTTTTTACGGATGTATCCTATGCCACGAATCAGCAGTGGAAAAACATTTTCGGTCATGTGGCCTACATATTGGAGGGTGTAAAGAGCCTGTCTTCCATTCAGTCCTACGATGTGCAGATTGAATGCGACGAGGGAGCCATGCACGGCAATTACATTTACGGCATGGTAACCAATTCGTTAAGTGTAGGCGGATTTAAAAACATTACGGGAAAGGACGTATCCTTTGATGACGGGAAATTCGAAGTAATCTTAATCCGCCGTCCGGCCACTTTTGCGGAGCTGAACGACATTGTTATCTCTTTGGTAAGGCAAAGCTTTGATGCGGTTTGTATCCAGTCCTTTAAGACTTCCTATTTGAAGATAAAGAGCAGAGATGAAGTGAACTGGACGTTGGACGGGGAGTTCGGCGGCACCTATACGGATGTGGAGATACAGAATGTGCAGAAGGCATTTCCGATTATGGTGAGGAAGTAAAGGGAAAAGAGTGCAAAGAAAAAGTTTTCGTTGATTTTTACAAAGGATATTGTGTACAATAATAATGAGTTTAGGTTGGCGTATTTTTTGGATTATCAGGAGCAGATGGACCCGAATACCCGTTGGACCGATCGTATTGTGTCTTCCTCTGGGGATTGGAGCGGAAATTTGTACGACTTTTATTTTAAGGTCTATAATAAGATTACGCAGGATATTAAAGTGCCGTTTAAGCTTGAGGCAGGAGACCGGATTGATGATACGCCGGTGCATAAGGCTTTACGTGAGGCATTGGCAAATTGCTTGATTAATGCGGATTATTACGGAAGACAGGGACTTGTGATTGTTAAGAAGAAGGAAAGCATTACCTTTTCCAATCCGGGTGGATTTCGTATTGATGTGGAAGCGGCACAGAGTGGTGGTGTTTCTGACCCACGAAACAGCGCTCTTATCAAGATGTTCAATCTTATTGATGTTGGTGATCGAGCAGGAAGCGGTATTCTGAATATTTTTAGTGTATGGAAAAAGCAGGGGTGGCCTGCACCTATAATTACGGAAAGCTTTGAGCCGGACAGAATAAATTTATCGCTACTAGTAGGAGAAAGTGGCAATAAAAAAGTGGCGATAGAAAGTGGCGATAAAAAAGTGGCGATAAAAAGTGGCGATAAAACTGCAAAAACTTTAATTTAGCGACAAGCGATTATCGAGTATCTAACGGAGAAGATAACGGTAAAAACCTCAGAGATTGCGTTATTCCTTGGAGTAAAAGATTCAAGAGCTCGCTACCTGCTAGCAGAAATGGTGGAAGAGGGGATTATTGTTGCTGAAGGAGAAAAGAAGTATAGGGTATATAAACTGAAAGCCTAATAAGTGTTCGTAGCGCTGAAAAAGTTTATTTGAAGAACTCATGGAGACTTTAATCATGAGTTCTTTTTTTAAAAAACTACCGAACCTTTCTACATCTTTTGGGACTTATTAGACGTAAATCGATTTACAAGAGGTTAAAAAAGAGGGTAAGAGCATGAACAAATACATTCAAGAGGAGTTAATTGAAAACACCTATCTGTTTTGCGCAAAGCGTATCTCGGACAGTGAGGCGGCCCAGGATTTGGCCCAGGATATTTTGTACGAGGCATTGCGCGTCATTGCCTTGGGAAAAACCTTTATCAGCTTTCACTCCTGGTATTGGCGCATGGCGCGGAACAAGTATGCGGATTATGTGGCCCACAAGCAGAATCCGGCATTGCCGATTGAATCTGCAGGCGGTGTGGCGGCAGAGACTCCGGAACCGTTAGAACGGTTAATTGATGCGGAAGAGTTATCTCTTTTGAATTATTCGCTTTCACGACTGACCTCTATGTACCGGGAAATGATGATCCGGTTTTACTTAAAGGAACAGTCTATTGCGCAGATTGCAAGAGAACTGGATATTCCGGAAGGAACGGTAAAGCGCAGACTGTTTGATGCAAAAAATACGTTAAAAGAGAGGTTTGAGACAATGAATCATATTGGAACGTCAGCTTATGCACCGGCAAAGGTAACTTATTTTTGGGGCGGCAATAGCGGTAATAATGGTAACGGCGTAAATGCCCAGACTGTGATGAAGCAGATAATTGCACAGCAGGTTTGTGTTTTCTGCCGGGCGGAAGCAAAGACCGTGAATGAAATCGCGGACGAGTTGGGTGTGGCACCGGTATATTTAGAGCCGGTTTTAGAGCAAATGATCGATACGGATCTTATGACATCTCCGGTGAAGGGAAAGTATGTTACGAATTTTTGTGTATTCCCAGAGCAAGTGTATCAGGATGCTTCTGCGTTAGCCATCATCCAGTTCCGCAAGAACGGATTTAATGAGAAAACCGCGGAGATTTTGATGGGGCTCAAAGAAAAGGTTATGGCACTTGATTTCTACGGCAAGGAATTTGCTTACGAATACTTAATGTGGTTGCTTTATGTGGAGGCCGGTTATGCCTATGCGGAAGGCGGTAAGAAACACTATTGCGGTGCTTACGGGGACAAGTACCCGGAAAGTGCGGAACGTCGCTATAACATTGCCATGTTTTTTGCAAAGCCGGAGGAAACCATTGATTTTTCCGGGTGGAACGAAGTAAAGGCCATCGGTTGGTCCAATCTGCATCAGAATTTCGTTACCGGTGAGTACGGTAAGTTGGAGTTTGTCAACAACTATGATGCAGACCCGTTCCCGGCAGACTATGACAGAATCGGTTCCGACTATATGGGGTGTCGTGACAACTGGGTGAACGGAAATAATATTTCCCTGTTGGTGGCACTGTCCGAAAATCCGAAGAAGGAGTTGAACCCTTATGAGGAAGAGCAGGCGGCGGGCTTTCTTAAGTGTGGTCTGGTAAAGAAAACCGAGGAAGGTCTTGTGGTACAGCTTCCGATTTTTACAAAGGATGTCTATGCAACGATTTGTGACTACATCAAAGAAGCATTGCAGGATTTGGTTTGCGAGTACGCAGAGATTATCGGAAATACAGTGGAAAAGCTGTTGCTTCCTTATGTCCGCAAGGATCTGATGAGTACCTTTATCCATTGGGACATGAAGATGTTTTTTCATACGGTTTGTAATTTGCTGTACTACGGAATGTATGAGACCGATACCTTACAGATCCCGGAGGATTACGGGACAAGTGGGGCTGGGTTGTATATTGTGAAAGGTTAATGAGATTTTAGAGAAAAGCGGAACTCTCGATGAAAAAATATTGGGAGTTCTTTTTCTTTTTCTTGAACCTTTTATGGTATAATCCCGACTATAAAGACGAAAACGTTTTCAGAATAGTCAGGAAAGGTGGTGACGGTATGCAGGAGTTTGAAATGTTGCTTCGTGAACATAAAGGAGCATTGGAACGCTTTGTGAAATTTAAGGTTTCAAATCCCTATGATGCAGAGGACATTTTGCAGGAGACTTGTTTGGCGGCCTGTCGGAGTTATGATACGCTGAAAAATAAGGCGGTCTTTAAAGCATGGTTGCTGGGAATTGCCCGCCATAAATGCAATGATTATTTTCGTGAGAAGGCCGGAAGAATGCAGATTCCTTTGGAGGAATTGTACGAATCTGTACTTTGTACGGGAGGACACGGACTGACGGAGCAAAGTGTGGTCGGTGAGACGATTTCCT
>JAFTPY010000337.1 GCA_017463035.1 Lachnospiraceae bacterium | reverse complement strand
TAAAAGAGTTCATAGAAAATGTGCAGGGGCAGTATAAAGTTACAATTGGAGCTGGGGATTATAAGGTTGCAATCAGGGAATATAATGAGAGAAAAAAGATAATCGGATCTGTGGAACTGGGAGACGGAGAGGTTTATGTACCGTCAGAGGGAACGATATATCTCGGCGTTTCAATTTTTAACAGTGTGAAGGAAAAGGGAATTATCTTTACTGATTATGAGGAGATGTTTGCAAACGGATTTACGGTAGGGTTGAATCTTTATACAGAAGAGTAAGGTGAGGAAAAGGGAATCTATTGACATTTGTAACCGATTTAGATATATTCTATTAGGAAGCATAGGAGGTTCACAAATGATTTTTAATAGATTGAAGGAAAAGATAGAGACATTTATATTGATTCTTATGAGAAATAAGATGATTTTGACGATTGTTAATTATCCTGCAAAGAGAAAGAGAGTAAATCTTCACTGGTTTCCGGTTTGCAGATGGTCAAAAAGCAACCGTATTGCATTCAAAATCAAATCGGACAAACAAAATTTAGGAGATTGGCTTGCGCTCCCTATCTACGAATATATGACAAATTATTATAAGATTCAAAAAGATAAGAAGGTAAGAAAAACAAAGCATTTGTATACGATCGGATCGCTTATAATGATGGGATATCAAGATGCAACTGTTTGGGGAAGCGGTATTTTATATTCAGAGCCTCAAGGATACATTTGGAAAAGAAATACTTATCGTTCGCTTGATGTGAGATGTGTTCGCGGACCCGAAAGCTTGCGAAGATTGAAAGAAAACGGAATAGATGTTTCTTCTTGCGGGATAGGAGACCCCGGAGTTCTCATGCCGTTGATTTATCAGCCGAGAGAGTATGATACGAAAAGAGAATATGCCATTATAAAGCATATGTCAAAGAAAACTGTTCTTTCGGAAAATGAAATTGATATTATGACAAACGATTGGGAAAAAACGATCGATGAAATTTACAACAGTAAACTGGTCATCAGTAGTTCTCTTCACGGAATCATCTTGGCAGAAGCATATGGAATTCCTGCAATAATGTTAGATGATATAGTTAGAAACGATAGGTTTAAGTACAATGATTATTACTACAGTACCGGGCGCTATGTGTATCCGATTGCTTCAAGTGTAGAAGAAGCTTTGCAGATGCAGATTCCGGAGGTGCCGGATTTGTCTCAATTGAAGAAAAATTTGTTTGATAGTTTTCCGGTAGATTTATGGCAATAAAAATTTAAAAAATGGCAACGTAAACCTAAACCGACTTCCCTTCCCTTCCTCACTTTCACACCCCACACTTCCTCCGTGCCGTTCTACGATTGCCTTTACGATAGCAAGTCCCAGACCGCTTCCGGTAGCGGAGTTCGGGGTACGGGCGGAGGAACCGGTGTAGGTGCGGCTAAAGACATGCTCTACCGCGTCTGCCGGGATACCGTAACCGGTATCGATAACCGAAACGGAGAGAAAATCGGAGTTTGCATCGGGTTCTACCTTTAAGGTGATATCAGCGCCTGCCGGGGAGTATTTTGCGGCATTGTTGAAGAGATTGTCCAGTACCCGGATGATTTTTTGAATATCGATGGAGAGTTTGCAGTTTAAATCCGCAGGTATATCCAGGGACATGTTTTTATCGTCGAATTTAGTGTCGCAAATCGCGTCAAAGAAATATGTTTCAAAAAACGGGGCGGCATCCACTTCCTCAAATTCCATTGCGCGGGAAGTGTCTTCTACACAAAACAGGAAATACATATCCTGAATCAGATTTTCTAAGGTCAGGGTACGGCGGTGGATGAGTTGCAGAGAGGAGTCCAATTCCTCTTTGGATAAGGTCTGCCCGCTTGTTAAATAGTCGATACTGCTGCGGATGGCGGTAATCGGTGCACGCAAATCATGAGAGATGTTGGCTAACATCTCTCTTTTTTGTGCCTGCTCTTTTTGGAGCTGCTCGTTGGCGGCGTAAAGCTGTGTCGTGGTTTCCAACAGTTGTTTTGACAATTCTTCGATGGACTGACTCTCAATGGCCGGTGAAGCAAATGTATTTTTTTTCATGTAAATCCCCTTGTATGCGATATGAAATGAAAAATCTTGCAAAAACACCCGGTTTCTTACTTTGCAATAAAACGGTACCCCTTGGACCAAACGGTCTCAATCATGTTTTCCAAGACATAGTCTACGGTCATTTTTTTGCGCAGACGGCTTACGTTTACCATAACGGAACGGCGGTCGTCTTCGGAGTAAACGCCGAAGAGGGCGGTGCCCAGTTCTTCAAAAGTAACTTCCTGATTCGGATGGGTGGCAAGGTACAGAAGAACCTCGTATTCCCGGTTGGCAAGATACAGGTCTTCGCCTTTATAAAAGGCCTTGTGGGCCAACTTATCGATGGTCAGGTCACGAAAGGTCAGTACGTTGGCATTTACAGGCGGTACCGGCTGCAGGGAAGCCCGGCGAAGTAATGCCTGAATACGGGCGGAAAGCTCCCGCAGTCCGTAAGGCTTTACAAGGTAGTCGTCACCACCGGTCAGAAGACCGTTGATTTTGTCATCCTCGGAGCTTTTTCCGGTAAGGAAAATAATCGGTGCAGAGGAAAAGGTACGGATGGTCTCGCACACTTCAAAGCCGTCCATGCCCGGCATCATAACATCCAGAACAATGCAGGAAGGAGCAAGTTTCCGGGCCAGGTCGATCCCTTTTGGCGGTGTGTCCGCAATATGTACGGTAAAGCCTTCACCGGTTAAGAACTTGCGATTGATTTCCAATACGTCGGTATCGTCGTCAATTAACAATATGTCAGCCATAAGTACCTCCTTTGTCACATCGGATGTTTGTATCTTTCCAAAATAGTATATCATAAGTAGGTACGGAAAAACAGTTTCTTTCGTAAAATCTTTCAAATTTGTTTGATTTTATTATTTACTTGAAAGATGGAGGGGAAGAGAGTATAATTATACTGATTACGTATGACTATCGATATGAAAGATTGTGGATATATGGATACAGATTAGTGTTCGGAGGATAAATCAAATGGGTAAATTTACATTTAACGCCACCCCGATTGAGGGATTGTATGTAGTGGAGCCGACGGTGTTTGCGGATCAGAGAGGGTATTTTTTAGAGACCTATAACAATGAGTTCGCACCGTATGTAAAGCATTTGGACGGTACACCGTGCGATTATGTTCAGGATAATGAGAGCCGTTCCTCAAAGGGCGTGCTCCGTGGATTACATATGCAGTTGACACAGCCTCAGGGCAAGCTGGTACGCGTGCTTCAGGGCGAGGTATATGACGTGGCGGTAGATGCAAGAGCCGGCAGTCCGACCTACGGACAGTATTTCGGCGTGGTGCTTTCGGAGGAGAATAAAAAGCAGCTTTTGATTCCGGAGGGTTTTTTACACGGGTTTGCAGTACTTTCCGAGACGGCAACATTTGCTTATAAATGTACGAGACTGTATGCACCGGGAGATGAGTTCGGTGTTATGTGGAACGATAAGGAACTTGCTATTCCGTGGCCGGTGTCGGAGGCGGAAGCGATTCTTGCGGAGAAGGATAAAAAGAACCATGACTTCAGTGAATTGACTGAGGTACTGGGACAGTAAGGAGACGAACAGATGAAGGGCATTATTTTAGCAGGCGGGTCCGGTACGAGATTGTATCCGTTGACCATGGTTACTTCCAAACAATTGCTTCCGGTCTACGACAAGCCGATGATTTATTATCCGTTGTCTACGCTGATGTTGGCCGGTATTAAGGATATTTTGATTATTTCCACCCCCCAGGATTTGCCGAACTTCGAGCGACTTCTCGGAGACGGCAGCCGGTACGGTGTGTCTCTTTCCTATAAGGTGCAGCCGTCTCCGGACGGTCTGGCACAGGCCTTTTTACTTGGTGAGGAGTTTATCGGTGACGAGCCGTGTGCCATGGTGCTGGGTGACAATATCTTCTACGGAAACGGTTTCAGAAAGCTTCTTCAGGAGGCGGTAAAGAACGGAGAAGAGGGCACGGCAACGATTTTCGGTTATTATGTAAACGACCCGGAGCGGTTCGGCATTGTAGAATTTGATGAAAACGGAAAGGTTATCTCCGTAGAGGAAAAGCCGAAGCAACCGAAGTCCAACTACTGTATTACGGGACTGTATTTCTATGACAAGCGGGTTGTGGAGTATGCAAAGACCATTACGCCGTCCGCAAGAGGTGAGCTTGAGATTACGGATTTGAACCGCATTTATCTGGAGTGCGGCGACCTGAATGTAAAGCTTCTGGGACGAGGCTTTGCATGGCTGGATACGGGGACTATGGACAGTCTTTTGGAGGCATCGGATTTTGTACAGATGATTCAGAAGAGACAGGGCATCGAGATTTCCGCGCCGGAGGAAATCGCTTTCTTAAACGGCTGGATTTCCAAGGAAACTCTTTTAGAGGCGGCAGCGGAGTACGGAAAATCCCCGTATGGCGAGCATTTGAGAAGAGTAGCGGACGGTAAGATTCAATACTAAAAGAGAATACAACAGCACGGCGGTTGTATAAATACAGATATGAGGAGAGAACTATGAAGATTATAGTAACGGGCGGTGCCGGTTTTATCGGTTCCAATTTTGTGTTTCATATGTTAAAGAAGTATCCGGACTATCGTATTATTTGTCTGGATAAGCTGACCTACGCAGGTAATTTGTCTACCTTGGAGCCGGTGATGAAGAATCCCAACTTCCGGTTTGTGAAGGCGGATATTTGTGACAGAGATGCGGTATATCAACTGTTTGAGGAAGAACAGCCGGATATGGTGGTAAACTTTGCGGCGGAGAGTCATGTGGACCGTTCCATTGAGAATCCGGGTGTGTTCTTGGAGACCAATATTATGGGTACCCAGGTGCTGATGGATGCATGCAGAAAGTATGGTATCAAGCGGTATCATCAGGTGTCTACGGATGAGGTGTACGGTGATTTGCCTCTTGACCGTCCGGATTTGTTTTTCACGGAGGAGACCCCGATTCATACCAGTTCCCCGTACAGTAGCTCCAAGGCGGCAGCGGATTTGCTGGTGCAGGCGTACCACAGAACCTACGGGTTGCCGGTGACCATCAGCCGTTGCTCTAACAACTACGGGCCGTATCATTTCCCGGAGAAGCTGATTCCGCTGATGATTGCCAATGCGTTAAACGATAAGCCGCT
>JAFTPY010000336.1 GCA_017463035.1 Lachnospiraceae bacterium | reverse complement strand
TTCTTTGTGTCAAATTTATGTCACGCCTTTGTCATATTTGGTCTTTTTTCGTGCAGACAAAGCGAATATTCATGATTTTTTCAAAAGCAAACGCTTTTAGAAAAAATCATGAATGTGAGCGCGTCCACAAAAAAAGGAAAGCAGAGACCCTTTCGAATCTCTGCCTCATCAATCTTATCTTCTATTTTCTTACAGTCCCAAGAACTTCTCGACCTCAGCCTGCATCTTTTCGGTCTCGCACACGGTATCGTGAAGCACCGGAGCGGTACGAATCTCTTCGATGGCATTCGGAACCTTTACCTTTGCGATACGGGACAATTCGTCAACCAAATCGAAATCGCTCCAGCTCTCATACTTCTCATCGATGGCACCCATTACGCTTCTGGTGAACTTGTACGGGCTTGCGGTGGATGCAATAACGGTTACCTTATCGTCACCGGTTGCCTTCTTGTACTCGTTGTATACATGAGCCGCAACTGCGGTATGGGTATCCATGACATAACCGGTCTTCTCATAAAGAGCCTTGATGACAGCCGCGGTCTGTGCTTCGGTAGCGTAGCCGCCGGTGAAGTCAAGAAGACGTGCCTTCATCTCGTCGGTAATGGTATACTTGCCGGTCTTCTTTAAGGAATCCATCAGCTCCGTGGTCTTCTTCGCGTCACAGCCTGCAATCATGTAGATAAGACGCTCTAAGTTACTGGAAATCAAAATATCCATGGACGGAGAGGTGGTCAAAATAAACTCACGGTTCTTGTCGTAGGTACCGGTCTGGAAGAAATCATATAATACCTTGTTGTCGTTGGACGCGCAAACAAGCTTTCCGATCGGAGTACCCATTAACTTTGCGTAGTAAGCCGCAAGGATGTTACCGAAGTTACCGGTCGGAACCGTAACGTTCATCTCCTCGCCTGCCTTTAAGGTACCGTCTGCCAAGAGGCGGGTGTATGCATATACATAGTATGCCACCTGCGGAACAAGACGACCGATGTTGATGGAGTTTGCGGAGGAGAAGCAGAAGCCTGCCTTTGCCATACGCTCCTTTAACTCTTCGTTACCGAACATCATCTTTACGCCGGTCTGTGCATCATCAAAGTTACCGGTGATACCGATAACATGGGTATTGGCGCCCTTCTGGGTCACCATCTGCTTTTCCTGAATACGGCTGACACCGTTCTTCGGGTAGAATACGATAATACGGGTACCCGGCACATCCGCAAAGCCTGCCAATGCAGCCTTACCGGTATCGCCGGAGGTAGCGGTGAGGATAACAATCTCACCTTCGTTGTTGTTCTTCTTTGCCGCAGTGGTTAAAAGATGCGGTAAAATGGAAAGCGCCATATCCTTGAATGCAATGGTTGCACCGTGGAACAGCTCTAAATAGTAAGCACCGTCTGCCTTCTTAATCGGTGCGATTTCCTTTACATCAAACTTCTCGTCGTAAGCACTGTTGATACAATGCTTCAGCTCAGCCTCGGTGTAATCTGTTAAAAACAGCTTCAATACCTCGTATGCCACTTCCTGATAAGACATGGTTGCAAGCTTCTCCAAGCTCACGTCCAGCTTCGGAATCGCGGTCGGCACAAATAAGCCGCCGTCCTTTGCAAGTCCCTGCAATACCGCCTGAGATGCGGTTACGGTTTCATTTTCATTTCTCGTACTTCTGTAAAGAATCTCCATAATTCCTCCTCGTCCGGCCCCCTTCTTTCCCGTGGCCGCGGTGTTCTACCGTTTTTCTCCGCTCATTGTAGCACAGAAAACGCGGGCTTGCAAGAAAAATATATCTTTTTCTATTTATTCGTAAAAAACTCGTGTACGCCGTGACGGAACAAAAACTTCAAAGAAGAATCGAACCAGTTCATGGCCTTTTTGTTTGCCATACTTCTTGCGGCAAAGAACAATGCTCCTTGGGAATAGTCCTCTCCCGCAAGGACACGCTCCACAGCCTCTCTCGTCTCCTCGGAAACCTTTACCGTCCAGTAGCGCCCGTCCTTAATCGGTGAAAACTGATAAGTTACACCGTTGTTCTGAAATACCACCTCCGCAATACTGTTCGGAAAGCCCTTGGACACCACGCGGTTCATGATAACGTTTGCAACCAGCATACGCCCCTTCACATCTTCACAGGTTGCTTCCGCTTCCACAATACGTAACAAAATCTCTTTGTCTTCCTCCGTAATCAACAGCGGCGTGTCGCCTGCATATACCTTAATCAAGCCGCCCCAAACGGAACCTGCCGGGGATGCCATCAGTTCCAAGGTCTCCTGCTCCAGGGTTTCCATTGCCTCCTGTGCCAATGCGGATGTAGAAATGTTACAATACACTTCCGTCTCCGATTCCTCAACCATACGATTGTTTTCAATGTGATATGCCGCAAGACTCAGCAGATTTCCCGTTGCTTTCTCTGTAAATACCTGCTTTGCGTCGCGGCTCCGATACTGCGCCATCGTCCTTTCCTTCACCGGCATTTCAACTTCGGTTGCCTCGTCTGCTGCCAGAGCCGTTGCACCCGCACGGTAAGCCTGTCCATCGAAAGCCTGTCGTCCGAATCCGATTCCCAAACCGGTCAGTACAAGCAATGCAAACACCACAAGCGCCACAGCCTTCTTCTTAGGTGAAAGAAATCTCGTTTTTTTCATAAAAAAGCTCCTATTCTCTCATAGCTGACATTCTTTTCCCTATTGTTGTTTTGCTTATTCCGCAAAAACACTCGGGTTTGATTTTATCATCGATTTTAAGCTTGTCAATAAGTTTGGCTGTTTTTCGTGAATTACGCTCATGACTCTGACTATTTTTTCACAAACCTCTTGTGCGCATTGTGCATTTTACACAATTTACCATTGCTGTTTTTGTAGTCTTTCCCCAAAAAACGATATTCCTATTATTTTATTCTTATGCTGTCGTCTCGCTTTGTCCTTGCCAGAAAGACAAAAGTACGCTATACTGATAACTGTAGAAGGTAATTACTTCGCACACATGAGGAGGTTTTCATGACAGCCGGCGTATATGAAACAACAAAAAAGGACGGAACCCCTTCCTACCGCGCTTCCTTTACCCACAAAGGAAAGCATATCAGTTTAGGAAGCTTTCCCACCAAAGAAGGAGCCCACCGGGCCTATCTGACCGCGGAACTTTTACTCCGTTCCCCGGAAGGTGCCCTTTTGTCTCTTTCCGATTATGCCGCTGCCGGCAAACCTCTTTCCTACGAAAAATGGGTAATCCTGTTGAACCTTCGGGACAACGGTATTTATTTTAAGACACCGATTTACCTGTATCGACGTTATTTTGTGTATCATTATAATGAAGAAATCCATTTAAAATTCGACGCCGACGACCTGTTTTACTATTCCAATCACAAAATCATGAAGCGTGGCGGACATTTGTTTGTGGCGGATTACGGCATGCAGGTTACCCTGACCTCCCGCTACGGCATTAAAGCCTATGCCGTAGAAGGCCGGGACTACTGCTTTATTAACGGCGACTCCACCGATTTCCGCTACGGCAATCTGGAGATATACAACCGTTATACCGGCGTCACTTCCCTGCACAAAAACGGCAAAACCGTCTATCTCGCAAAAATCCACGTCAACGGTGACTATATTATAGGAAGATACTCCACGGAAGAGGAGGCAGCCATCGCTTACAACAAAGCGGCGGATTTACTCAACAGACTGGGCATCGCTAAAAACTATTCCAGAAATTATGTAGAAGGAATCACAGAGCAGGAGGCTGCGGATATCTATAAGAAGATACGCATTTCGCCGAAGCTGAAGCTGGCCGTAAAATAATGCATTTTCGGCTTTCCGAGTCTTTGCGAAACAAATTCCACCCTTTACAGACCGAAAAAAATATGCTAGGATAGAGCAGAGTAGCACAGATGATCGCGCCCGTAAGGGTGAGGAAAGTCCGGGCTCCGCAGGGCAGGGTGCCGGATAACGTCCGGTCGGGGCGACCCGAAGGCCAGTGCAACAGAAAAGAAACCGCCGACTTCGGTCGGTAAGGGTGGAATGGCGGTGTAAGAGACCACCGCTCTTGCGGTAACGTAAGAGGCTGTGTAAACCCCACTCGGAGCAAGACAAAACAGAAAGCGATACGGCGGCCCGTCGTGCTTTCGGGTATGTCGCGTTTTGTACCGCAAGGTGCAAAGGAGCTGTGCGGTAACGTACAGTCAAGATAGATGATCATCTGATACAGAACCCGGCTTACAGTGCTACTCATTTTCCGAACACAATATTATTTCAAAATACAAAAGGATGTCGATACCTCTGCCTCTCCGGCGTTTCGGTACCGACATCCTTTTCAACATCCTCTGTAACTTCCCTTTCATCATATCTCTGTCAAACTTGCGACTTTTTATGCGATGCCAACCTTTTCTTTTACTCTTCTCATGTCATTTTCTAAAACATTTACGCGAAGATGCATCAGTTCCCTTTCCGTATCTGCCTTTAGCGCTTCATCCAGTTTTCTGCTCAAATCCAAATGTCCCTCTGCAACAACCCGGATGTTTCTGTTGGTCACATTCTCAAGCGTAAGATGTATGCCGGACACATCTTCCTTCAAAACAGACACATCTTCCTTCAAAACAGACACGTCTTCCTTCAAAACAGACACATCTTCCTTCAAAACAGACACGTCTTCCTTCAAGACAGATACGTCTTCCTTCAAGACAGACACATCTTCCTTCAAAACAGACACATCTTCCTTCAAAACAGACACGTCTTCCTTCAAGACAGATACATCTTCCTTCAATGCGGATACATCTTCTTCCAGCACCTGCACTCTGTCTTTTAATTCTCGCATGTCCGTTTTCAGATCCTGCATGCCGTCATAAATAGCTACTATCATTTCATTTTGTGTCATAACGTTCCTCCCTTCTCATGAGATTCTCTTTCCATATGTTCTTCCCCTCAGGACAAGTCTAACACGCATCGTTCCGAATGTAAAGCACTTTTTCGGATAACGTCTATTATAATAAACTTTATCCAAAATTTTCATCCTTATCACACCTTAAAACAACTTCCGCCTACAAACTCTCTCAAAACCGAATTGTGAGGAATATCGTCACTTCCCGCCCCCAGGAAATAGTCCAAGAATTTTAACAAACGCTTTGCCTCGGTATAGGCAGGAGAATCCACCGGCACACTGAACAAGAGCGGCTCCGCGTATTGCTTCAATACCGCCAGCTCATACAGTAGCGCGGAATTAAACATCACATCGCAATCCTCCTGATACGGGAAAATATTGTCCTGCTCTCCGCGACGTACCGACGGCCACATCAAAATGGTCTTTTCCGCGGAAGCTCCTCTGGTACGGGCATCCCTCACAATCCGGCGAATCAGTCTGCCGTCCGTAGTCGGAATCCGGTTATGTTCATCTACGTTGATTTGCGTCAGGGCGCTGATATAAATCTTAAATTTATTCTTTCTCGGCAGGGAATGGGACAGCAAATCATTCAGTCCGTGAATTCCTTCGATTACAAGAATATCGTCCTTGCCCAGCTTCTTTTTATTCCCCTTGTACTCTCTTTTACCGGTTTTAAAATTAAAGCTCGGCAGCTCTACCTCTTCTCCCCGGAGCAACGCCGTCATATCCGAATTAAACTGTTCTACATCAATGGCTCCCAGACATTCGAAATCATAATTTCCGTCCGCATCCAACGGAGTCTTCTCCCGGTCCACAAAGTAATCATCTACCGCAATCGGGTGCGGATGCAGACCCACCGCACGCAACTGAATGGAAAGGCGATGGGAAAAAGTCGTCTTTCCGGAGGAGGACGGTCCGGCAATCATAACAAACTTTACATTGCCCTTTTTCACGATTTCTTCCGCCACTTCCGCAATTTTCTTTTCCTGTAACGCCTCCTGAATCAGAACGATATCGTTAAACTCGCCCCTCGTAATCATTTCATTCAAATCACCTACGGTTTCGATTCCCATACGTTTGCACCAGAGATTCGACTCCTGAAACGTAGCGAACAGCTTTTCTCTCTGAATAAAACCGGACATGCAATTCGGCTGCTTCATATCCGGCAACAACAAAAGAAAGCCGTCCTTATACGGAAAGAAATCAAAATACCGCAGAACCTCCGTAGACTCCGGCATATAGCCGTAGAAATAGTCCTCAAAGCCCCCAAGATTGTAGATGTTTGTCTTAGAAACCCTGCGAAACTTAAACAGCTTTTCCTTATCGTACATTTTGTGACGACGGAACATCTCCATAGCCTCAGCCGTTGCCACGGAACGCTTATGAAATACCACCTTTTCGGATACCAGACGGCGCATTTCTTTTTTCACCAGACGCGCTCCGTCCTCATCCAATTGTACATTACCGTCAATTTCGCCGTAATACCCGTTTCCGATGGCGTGCTCGATACGAACCTTATCAATCTTATCCTTTCCGAACACCTTGTAAATAGAGCAAATCATCAAAAAGAACATGCCGCGGGTATAGGTACGGTAACCGTCCTTATCCGCCGTAGTCAGTAGCTCCAACTCGCAATCCCGGTCCAAAGTCTTGCTAAGCTCACACAGATTTCCGTCTCTGCGGGCCAAAATAATATCGTGTACATATTCCTTCTCAAACTGCTTGGCAAACTCCGACAGCTTTGTCCCTCTTACCGCCTTATGTACCCCGTCCTTCATCGTTATCGTTACTGTGTTCTCCATAAGAAACCACCTTCCCGGACCCTGCATTTCCCGCAAAGTCCTATTTATTTGCAAGTTTCTCCGTCATTGTTTCATTATGCCTTTGCAAAAGCAAAAGTTCTTCCATTCGTTTCCCTGCCTTCTCGGTTCCTGCCGCAGAAAGCCCCCTAAGGACCGTTCCGATTGTTTCCCGCTCCTGTGCCAGAAACTCCCGTAATACAGAATATGCTTCTTTCCTCAAATACTTTCCATACAAATATTCCTCTTCGGTCCAGGGCTCTTCCTCACCGTGCACCGCCCGGAGTATGGTATAATACTTTCCTTCCTCACACAGCATATCCTCCTCTGTAATCCGGAAACCGATGTTCTGTACAAAACGCCGGAATTCTGCAATTTCCGACTGGGGCTGCAATACCAGTTCCTTTACCCCTGCCACCTTTTCCGGATACGCGGAAAGAATCCGTTCCATCAAAGGGCCTCCCATACCTCCGATTAAAATCGTATCCGTCTCTCCCGGCAAAAGAGCCTCCAGTCCGTCCGAAAGCCGAAGCTCAATTCGATCTTCCATCCCGAACCTCTTCACATTTTCTTTTGCCCTGGCAAGAGGACCGGCATTGACGTCCATGGCGATGACCCGGGGTGCAATTCCCTGCTCCACCAGATAAATCGAGGTATAGGCGTGGTCACAGCCCACGTCCGCCGTGCGGTTCCCGCGGCTGACAAAGCCTGCCGTCCGAAGCATACGCTCCGACAGAAAGCCCGTCACACCACCCCGGTTTCCCACTCTTTCTTCCATTGTATTCTCCTTATTCCAAATAATCTCTTAATTTTTTCGAACGGCTCGGATGACGCAGCTTCCGAAGCGCCTTTGCCTCTATCTGACGGATACGCTCTCTCGTTACATTGAACTCACGTCCGACTTCCTCCAGAGTTCTGCCTCTGCCGTCGTCCAAACCGAAACGGAGACGAAGTACATTCCGCTCTCTCTCGGTCAAAGTATCCAGTACCTCACTGATTTGCTCTCGCAGAAGGGTAAAGGCCGCCTGCTCCGCCGGTACCGGAATATGGTCATCTTGAATAAAGTCACCCAAGTGGCTATCTTCTTCCTCACCGATCGGCGTCTCCAGAGACACCGGCTCCTGCGCAATCTTCTGAATCTCACGCACACGCTCCAGAGACATGTGCATCTCCTTTGCAATTTCCTCCGGAAGCGGTTCTCTGCCGTATTCCTGCAGGAGCTGACGCTGTACGCGGATTAATTTATTGATGGTCTCCACCATATGCACCGGAATACGGATGGTCCGTGCCTGGTCCGCAATGGCTCTCGTAATTGCCTGACGAATCCACCAGGTAGCGTAAGTAGAAAACTTATATCCCTTCCGGTAATCAAACTTTTCAACCGCCTTAATAAGACCGAGGTTGCCTTCCTGAATCAAATCCAAAAATTGCATACCTCTGCCCACATAACGCTTTGCAATACTAACCACAAGACGCAGATTTGCCTCGGACAAACGCTTCTTTGCCGCCTCGTCTCCCTCTTCCATCTTAATCGCCAGCTCCATTTCTTCCTCTGCGGTCAAAAGCGGAACCTTACCGATTTCCTTTAAATACATGCGTACCGGATCCTCCAGGCTCACACCCTCCGGTACCGACAAATCCAGATTCTCCAGTTCCTCCGTCTCCGCATCGTCCTCTAATAAAAGGGCATCATCCGGCTCGTCGTCCCCGTCCATATTAATGTCGGTAATGCGGAGCACGTCCACATTGTTCGCCTCTAAAAACTCATAAATACGCTCGGTCATGGCCTCATCCATTTCCACGTCCGCCATGAAATCGGCGATTTCCTGATACTCCAATACATTCTTTTTCTTTGCGGCATATGCCAACAAATCCTTCATCTTTGCCTGAAAACGTTCCATATTTCCTTCCATATGCTTCCTCCATATTGCACATTCTTTCCGACATTGCGGAAAAATATACCTTCTGCCTACAGTCCTGCCTTTTGTAACGTTGTATTTAAAGATGCCTGTTCCGCAATGGCCTTCTGCATTGCCTCCAGGTCCCCCGTTTCCGCCGCTCGTCCCATCCGCATTTCAATGCTGCTTAGTTTTACCTTCCGGACCGTCTCCGCAAATGCCTTGGCCTTTTGCATTTCATCCAAATCGCCAAGCAGAGTGGTCTGGAACAGTTCCGCAGCCTTCGCCTGCTCCTCCTTTGTTTCGTAACGGTTCAGGATACGCGCCGGTGTTACCGTTCCCTCCTTTTCGTATTGTTCAAACACTTCCTTTGCTGCCCCGTAGTAGAACTCGTCCGTAAAATCCTCTGCCGTAACAATCCCCTTCACTTTACCCAGCAGAGCCGGATCCGTTGTCAACCACGTAAGCAAAAGCTTCTGGGAAGTGTAAAGTCCGCCTTCCTGTTTTTGCTTTTTTCGTTCCGCATAAACCGGTTCCTTCTTCTCCTCCGTCGGCATCTCCGCACTTCCGTACTGATTTACCAGACGATTTAGCATATCAAAGCTGATTTGATATTCCTTGGCCACCGCCTCCGTATAGGTGCGGCGCTCCAATTCCTCCGGAAACTGCAAAAGCTTTTTCGCCGTTTCTCTGAAAAACTTCGTCTTCTGTTCCGGATCCGAAAAATCAAACTCGCTCTTTAGTACATCAATTTCAAAATAAAAGCTGTTCCGGGCGTTCTGAATCCGCTTCTCGTACTCTTCCGGCCCCAGTGCCTTAATAAACTCGTCCGGGTCCTTGTAAGGCTTCATGTTAATGACCTTTGCGGAAATCCCCGCCGCCCGAAGAATCGGTATCGCACGCAGGGCCGCCTTCTGTCCCGCACCGTCGCTGTCGTAGGTAATGTATACCTCCTTTACGTACCGGGCGATAAGATTGGCCTGCAACCCCGTAAATGCCGTACCGAGAGATGCCACCGCATTGGTAAACCCTGCCTGATGCAGCGAAATCACGTCCATGTAACCTTCACACAAAAGAAAATAGCTCTTCCTCGACTGTCTTGCATAATTCAGCGCGTATAAGTTCCGGCTCTTATCAAAAATCGCAGTCTCCGGAGAGTTCAGATACTTCGGTTCCCCGTCACCCATAACACGGCCGCCGAAGCCGATGACCTTGCTGTTGCCGTCCATAATCGGGAACATGGCCCGGTTCCAGAACTTGTCGTACACACCCCGCTTTTCGTCAAAGGTAAACAGGCCGCTTTCTTTTAAAATGTCGTCGTCAAAACCCTGAGACTTCAAATACGCATATAATTCTCTTCCGCCCTTATCCGAATACCCAAGACCGAACTTGGTAATGGTCTCGTCGGACAAGCCTCGCTTCTTAAAATAATTGTAAGCGGTCTGGGTTGCATCCTTTTTCATCCGGACATAATAGAACTTTGCCGCTTCTTTATTAATGTCAAACAGGCGCATGCGCCTGTCGGCCTTTCTCTTCGCCTCCGGAGTAAACTCCTGCTCCGGAAGCTTAATCCCCGCCCGGTCCGCCAGATGCTGGATGGCCTCCGGGAAGGAAAAATTCTCATACTCCATCAAAAAGGTAAACACATTGCCGCCCACACCGCAGCCAAAGCAGTGATACATCTGTCTGCTTCCGCTGACGGAAAAGCTGGGGGTCTTCTCTCCGTGAAACGGACAAAGCCCCATATAATTTGAGCCCTTCTTCTGAAGCTTTATATACGTGCCGATGACATCCACAATGTCACTGCCGGAC
The DNA here is from genome assembly GCA_017463035.1 of Lachnospiraceae bacterium. GTDB lineage: Bacteria > Bacillota > Clostridia > Lachnospirales > Lachnospiraceae > SIG307. Next base: position 8,515 of record JAFTPY010000336.1, on the reverse strand, counting down.
CGTACCTCTTCCACCACTTCATCCGAGTAGTACATATCTGTTTTTCTCTCCTTCCAATCAAGACTCGCTTGCGGGTCTTGGCGCGGGATTCGGGTCTGCTCCGCAGACATAGTTCCCTTCCGAATCCCTGCGCATCCACGTACTAGATATGTGCTAAAGCACATATCTAGTACACGCTCCAACCATCCGGAATCATAATTTCCGTATAAGTTGTTGTTGCAAAGCGGTCGGACATTCCTGCAATGTAGTCGCACACTACTCTGGAAACCGCCTCACCGCCCTCTATCATCCGGAGAAACTTCCCCGGTAAAAGCTCTGAATGCTCCATGAAATACTCATACAGCTGCTCAATCATCTTCTCTGCTTTTTTCTCCTCACCCTTTGCCTTCGGATTGGTATACACACTTTCAAACATGTATAAACGAAGGTTTAGCATCGCCTCTTCCACCGCCGGCGACATGCAAATATCTCCCGCTTCCTCACTGGAAATAATAATATCATGAATCAGCGTATTCAAACGTTCTCTCGGGGAATGTCCCAATATATTCGTATACAACGTCGGAATATCCTCTTCCCTGATGATCTGTCCGCGAATCGCATCGTCAATATCGTGATTAATATACGCTATTTTATCCGAAAGGCGGACAATCTTTCCTTCCATGGTAGCCGGCATTCCTTCCGTCTGGTGATTCAGAATACCGTCCCGCACTTCCTTGGTCAGATTCAACCCTCTGCCCTGCTTTTCCAAACGTTCCACTACGCGGATGCTCTGCTCGCTGTGTTCAAATCCGTCCGGACAAACTCTGGCAAGCGCCCGCTCCCCGGCATGTCCGAAGGGCGTATGTCCCAAATCGTGGCCCAGTGCAATGGCCTCTGTCAAATCCTCATTGAGACGCAACGCCTTCGCTATGGTTCTGGCGTTCTGGGAAACCTCCAGGGTATGGGTCAGACGATTGCGATAATGGTCTCCTTCCGGTGCCAGAAACACCTGGGTCTTACCCTTTAACCGGCGAAACGCCTTACAGTGCAGGATACGGTCCCGGTCTCTTTGATACTCCGGACGCAGGTCACACATTTCCTCCGGCACGTCACGCCCCTGTGTTTCATCACTAAAGGCAGCCTTCGGGCTGAGATATTCGTGTTCTCGTTGCTCCATTCTTTCGCGAATCGTCATCTTGTCCTCCTGTTTTCCTTCTTAATATCCGTACCGCCGTTGTAAAACGCTGACTACGCATCGTTCATTCGACAGCATCCGCGTTTTTCCCCGTATAAATATAATACGACAAAAAAAAGGGATTTCCTTTTTTATTTTTGATGAAAATGTAAAAAGCAGATTCTTAATACTTTCTTACCACTTTCTTAATGTCCCTTCCGATGCATTTACTGACGCGAAGAAACATGGTATGCTAAACAAGTAAACTCTTTCACGCACTCATTCGACATTATTCAAGGAGGATTTTCCTATGATAATTGATTTTGATTTATCAACCGTACTAATCGGCAGTTTGATTTACATCGGTATATGCTTCTATCTCAACATACAAAAAAAGAAAGAAAAAACCTTCTTTCTTTTCAGTACAATTATGTTCTGCTATTTCATGTGTGTTATCAAGCTTACTTTATTTCCAATCGTTATGATAGGGCTCCCCGCAAACATCAGAGAATCCGTTCAGCTGATTCCTTTTCGCGACGGCATCCGAAAAACGGATTTACTTAATCTTCTCATGACAGTTCCTTTAGGAATCGGCACTCCGTTTATCGCACCGGTCCATAACCTCAAAAAGAGTGCGTTACTCGGTCTTTTTACCGGAATCACCATTGAACTCATTCAATATTTGGAGTCCATTCTTACCGGGGGCTACTCCCATCGAATCATCGACAGTAATGATGTCATTTTTAATTTCATCGGGTGTCTTCTCGGTTTTCTTGTACTCGCAGTTTTTTCTAGGCTTTTTCGTAGGCTTCCGAAAGAACGACTAAACTCTATTTGGAAGTACGTACATACCGTCTGCAGTAACATTTATCTTTTTTAACTATAGAATTATAGCTTATCCGTAAAAAGGGGTGGCTTATGAAGATACGCGTCGGCTCGGGCGTGGCGAACTCTTGCGTAGTCCTTTGCATATGCATAAAAGTCGGTCTCGTATATTTTCTTTTAGCCTATCCGAACTGTAGCCGGAGCCTTTCGCATTATCCGATTTGAACTTTACGTAGGATAGTAGACTTTCTTATTACTTCGACTGCCTGTCAGCAACGCACGGACAGGAGGTCCGGGCGAGCCCGCCATAAGACATGGATGCCGCATCAGGGCGGTTGTGTCACTTAATCGTATCTATGGCGAAGTAATTAGAAAGACTCTATCCGAAGTACATGAAAAAGGATAATGCGAAAGGCTCCGGCTCATTCATCTCCGATGAAAGAAAATATACGAGACCGACTTATTTTTCTATGCCAACAAGCAAGAGTGGGGGCGCACATCTTCATGCGACACCCCCTTACTCACATTTACATTTCTATCGTTACCTTCTCCAAGTGCCAGATATCCTTTACGTACTCCTCAATGGTTCGGTCGGAAGAGAACTTACCGCAGCAAGCCACATTTAAGATGGCGGACTTCGCCCAACCTTCGCGGTCACGGTACTTTGCCTCCACCTGCTTCTGTGCCTCTTCGTAGGAACGGAAATCCTTTAAGATAAAATACTGGTCCTCGTCAAGCAGGGAAGTATAAAGCTCACGGAACAGCTCCTTATCCACGGAGTAGGTACCGTCAATGAGGCGGTCGACCACACGGTGAATCTCTCTGTCCTGCTCGTAAATCGTACGCGGACGATAGCTGCGATTCTTCTCAAGCTCAATAACCTCATCGGCGCTCATACCGAAGATCACTGCATTTTCTCTGCCTACTTCTTCCACAATTTCTACGTTTGCACCGTCCATGGTACCGAGAGTCACCGCACCGTTTAACATAAACTTCATGTTACCGGTACCGGATGCCTCCTTACTTGCGGTGGAAATCTGCTCGGATACATCGGAAGCTGCGAAAATCCACTCTGCGTTGGACACACGGTAATTCTCGATAAATACCACTTTAATTCTGCCTGCAACCACCGGATCGTTGTTTACCACATCACCAACGCTGTTGATGAGCTTGATGATTGCCTTTGCTCTACGGTAACCGGCAGAAGCCTTTGCACCGAAAATAAAGGTACGCGGATAGAACTCCATGCCCGGGTTTTCTTTGATTTTCTCATACAAATGCATCACATGCAAAATATTAAGCAGCTGACGCTTATACTCATGGAGACGCTTTACCTGTACATCGAAGATAGAATTCGGGTCCACATCAATGCCGTTGTTCTCCTTAATGTACTTAGCCAGACGGAGCTTATTCTGATACTTAATCTGCATAAACTCTTCCTGCGCCTTCTTATCATCCGCGTACGGTGCAATGCCCTTAATCACCGGCAAATCGGTTATCCAGCCGTCGCCTACCTTCTCGGTTACCCAGTTCGCCAGAAGCGGGTTGCCGTGAAGTAGGAATCTTCTCTGGGTAATACCGTTGGTCTTATTGGAGAACTTCTCCGGCCACAGCTCGTAGAAATCCTTTAACTGCTCTTTCTTTAAAATCTCGGTGTGCAGTGCCGCAACACCGTTTACGGAAAAGCCGCCCACGATGGCAAGATTTGCCATACGCACCTGTCCGTCGTAAAGAATTGCCATCTGGCGAATCTTCTCTGCGTTGCCCGGATACTTTTCCTTTAACATATTTTCAAACTGACGGTTGATTTCTTCCACAATCTGATATACACGCGGAAGCAAAGCCTTAAACAGGGAAATCGGCCACTTCTCCAACGCCTCTGCCATAATGGTATGGTTGGTATATGCGCAGCACTTACGAACCACATCCCACGCCTCATCCCACTCAAGGAAGTAATCATCCAAAAGAATACGCATAAGCTCCGCTACCGTTACCGTCGGATGGGTATCGTTTAACTGGAAGCATACCTTTTCGTGAAGCTTATGAATATCGTCATGGGTACGCATATACTTTGCCACCGCACTCTGAATGCTGGCGGATACAAAGAAATACTGCTGCTTTAAGCGAAGCTCCTTACCTGCCATATGGTTATCGTTCGGGTAAAGCACCTCGCAAATGGTTCTGGCAAGGTTCTCCTGCTCCACCGCCTTCTGATAATCACCCTTATCAAAGGACTCTAAGTTAAAATCGTTAATCGCCTCCGCATCCCAGATACGAAGGGTATTTACTACGTTATTGCCATAGCCTACTACCGGCAAATCGTACGGAACCGCAAGAACGGAATTACAATCCTCCTGCACGAACTTATCACGGCCGGTTGCCTCATCACGCACCATCTTTACATGGCCGCCGAACTTTACCTCTACCGCATACTCGGCACGCTTAATCTCAAACGGATTGCCGTGTTTTAACCAGTTATCCGGTGCCTCCACCTGGAAACCGTCCTTAATCTTCTGCTTGAACATACCGTACTTGTAGCGGATGCCGCAGCCATACGCCGGGTAACCGAGACTGGAAAGGGAATCCAAAAAGCAGGCAGCCAAACGACCGAGACCGCCGTTACCAAGCGCTGCATCCGGCTCCGTATCCTCGATAACATCCGGATCGATGCCAAGCTCCGTAAGTGCCTCGCGAATCTCATCGTACGCCTTTAAGTTAATCATGCAGTTACCGAGGGCACGCCCCATCAAAAACTCCATGGAAAGGTAGTACACGGTCTTTGCATCCTGCTCCTCGTACTGCTTGTGGGTCTCCATCCACATATCTACAATATAATCCTTTACCGCAAAGGCAACCGCCTGAAACAGCTGCACCTGGGTTGCGTCCTCAATACTTCTGCGGAACAATGTTTTTAAATTGTCTTTGACTTCCAGCTTGAACTCTTCCTTGTTAAATATCATGAATTCGTCCTCCGTTCGTTTGCATCAACTTAACACTCTTGTCTCCACCAATACATTGTTAAAAATAGGACAATCGACCTATTTATTTAATATAGTATACCACAAATAAAAAAAATTACAACAGTTGAACAAGCAACTTTAAAACGTTCGCACGTTAGTACTCTGACGTAATATAAAATGAGGCCGCCGCAACAGCCCCGTTTTATCTCATAATTATTCTGATTTGTTTTTCATTTCCATTTATTACTCATATTACTTACTCTACTTCCTATACTTACCAACGCCTTTATCACATAAATAAAAACTCGACCTTACCACTGAACAATAAAATTTATCTCGCTAATACGTCCTCTTTTCATCAAACGAATAAAGTGTTATTTATTATTCTCTCCTGTTATACACCCACAAAGCGCCAATAGTATTCCTATAAGTCCAACAAATAACGCACACCATCCCATACCGGAAGAGCACAATTGAAACAAAATCGCAAATAAAATCAGTGCAATTCCCAACATAATCTTCTTCATGTCTAGTCCTCCGTCATATATTCCAAATTTCAACTCTTGTTCCTCAACCGGTTATCTCACCTTTTTCTTATTTCCAATCAGAATACTGATCATGACAATGCTTCCTACTATTCCCACAATACATCCCCAAGATATTACCGGATTTACCCGAAGTGTTATTGCCGAAACAAAAAATCTGACAAACATGGTAACAGCCAAATAAACAAAGACAATCAACGGATAGATATATTTCGTATTTCGCTCAAATATCGTCGCGATGCAAAGTGCTACCATCAGAAGCATCGCAAAAAGCAGCTCACCGGATATGCCATATTCTACAGAGAATCGTACCGCCCAAAACGATATAGGCATACTTTCCCATTTTGAATAAAATAGGAAAAAGACTCAACTCTAGTGAAACGCTAAGCAACGCCACAATCAGAGTCAAAAAAACAGAATGCGTGTCTCTAGTCTTTCCCTATTCCTCTTCCTTTCCACCATTCCCTGTGATTAATCCAATTAACCACTCCCAATCAATCCCATACGGCATCCTCGCAGTCCTCCTTCCCATTATTTGTACTTGTCACATCCAAAACGATTGTAACATCGAAACTTTCCACAATACAACACTCATTCCATGAACGACACTTTTTTCCCACAAACGACAAAAAGAGGCAAGCCATGCCTGCCTCCGTAATCACGCCATTTATATTATACAGAGATACATACCTCCGCCGTAAAGCACTTTCCGTCACATTGATACGACACTGTTCCACCGTATTTTTCCACCGTCCGTGCCACATTTTCACTTCCGATTCCGTGGTTTTTCTTGTCTGCTTTCGTAGTAAGTAAGCGGTTACCCTCTATTTTCACCCCACCGGCTACCGAGTTTTCCACCGAGAAACATAAAGTCTCCTCATAGCTCCCGACCTGCAATTTGACGTAGCATTCCTTGGCATCTCCGACTTGCTCGCACGCCTCTATGGCATTTTTCAGTAAGTTAGACAAAATAATACAAAGGTCATATTCTTCTACCCTCGTCCGGCTCGGCAAAACACCTTCTACCGTAAACCGGATTTCTTTTTCTTTTGCCTCCTGCTCGATTCGACCAAGAATCGCATCCACCCCATGATTTCCGGTATATACCTTTCGCTCGTAACGTCCCGTTTCCTTCACCATATTTTCAACGTAGTGTTTCAGATCAACATGTTCTATATCTTCGCAATACGCCTGTATCACCTGCGTATGTGCCGCCATATCATGCCGGAAACGGCGTAGTTCCTCGTCCTTCGCCACAATATCGGTGTAATACTCCTTCTGTAGCTGCATATAGTCCTCCAGCGCCCGATTCTGTTCTTGTAACCTAATTTCGCGGTGCACTACAATCCCTTGCCAAACAGCCAAAACAGCAAATACAATGCACGCAACCGAAACCGCCACTCCCGCAAATGTGGCATCCCTTCCCAATTCCGGATGTTTCGACATGTTTTGTATTGGCCCCAGCATAAAAAGTTCACATACCGCCACCGTATAAAACAAGATATACTGCTTGATATCCAAATGCATCTGTGACAGCTCTATTTTTTTGAATTTACACCAAACGCTCCACAATCCCATAAAAAGCATCGGCGCACATTGGCATACAATACCTAAATAATCATTCTCTAACACAACCGCTTCCGTTACGCCTAACATATTTGCCACTAAAAAAGAGACACTCACCGACACCACCGATGCCATGATTACCGCGAAAGGATACAGTCCCAACAATGTTCTTTTACGCCCGGATAACATAAAAAGAGGCACTGCCAGCATGGTAAAGAAGCTCATCCCCTTGGCATCCCGCAATCCTAAGATTTCCAACAATAGCAGATGTCCACACACCACCACCCCGACTGTCAGCACAATCTTCCACTTCTTTTTCACAAGGGAAGCACCGAAAACAGTTGTATATACCATTGTCATATTGATAAACTCCGTTGCCAGATGCAACAGCAAAATCAGTCTGTTTTCCATCATATCCGTTTTCTCACCTTATCACTGATATAGGTCGTATACGCACGCTTAACCTGCTCCTTATATTTCCGTCCTATCGGTATTTTCTCTTCCAGATCTCGTACCTTAATTTCCTCTCCTACGCTTGCTACATTAGCCAAATTAACCAAGAACGATTTATGTACACGAAGCACAGAATAGACCTTCATGCTCTGCTCCACTTCCCCGATTTTTTTACTGATAACAAAGCACTCTGCCCTTGTCTTATCCGGAGTATAACTAAAAATCTCCGTATAGCTTCCATCCGCCTTAAAATAAGCAATTTCTTCTAATCGGATGTGATGCTGTTTTCCCTTGTATCCGTCAAATACCAGTTCTACATTTTCCAGTTTTTCTTCTCTTACGATCGTAAGCATTTTTTCTATCCGTTCATAGGTCGGTGGTTTTGAAATAAACCCAATAGTCTTTTGTCCGAAGGCATCAAATACCTTATCCTTGTGGCTTGTGACAAATACAATCCGTTCTATTGCCCTTTGTCGGAGCAACTGTTCCTTCAAACGGATGCCATCCAATCCTTCCATCTCCACATCAAGAAACAATAAATCAATGGAGGCACTGTCCTGCTTTGCGCTATAAGCCAACACAGCTTCACCCGATTCGAATTCGATGTAATCATGTTCTATTTTATTTTCATTAAAGTATAGTTCACACCGTTTCCGCACTTCCATGCGTGCGTGTTTCTCATCATCACAAATTCCGATTCGCATAGTTCCACCTCTATCTTGTACCGGTATTTCAGATTTCTAAAAGGAACAGGTCTTTCGACTTAAAACTCTACACACACTATACCACAAAAATATACTTTATACAAGATAAACAGTCTCTTTACTCCGAACAAAAAATGCCCGTATGGATTAAGCAATTAGTCTTAATCCATACGGGCATGCATTTATACCAAAGCAAAACGCTTCTCTTACTCCACCTTTTCCAACAAAGTAGAACTTTTCTTAAACGGATACTCCGTTGTCAGAGTAATTTTTCCATCTTCCACGGAATAGAAAAGGCTCACCAACGCA
>JAFTPY010000335.1 GCA_017463035.1 Lachnospiraceae bacterium | reverse complement strand
TGTGATACGCTGCAGTGAAGAGACAGGGGCATATAAGGACACGATTTACTGGTTGGAGAAGCTTGAGACGATTGATATTCCTGTGCCGAGAGTACTGGGAAAAGGTGTGTATGAAGGCTATGAGTATTTGATTTTAACTTACTTTGAGGGGCAGGATATCGGTCTTGTATATACAAAGTTGACCGATGCAGAAAAACGAGAGATTGCGAAAACGGTAGTAGAGATTCAAAATAGGGTGGCGGTGCTTCCGTTAGAGCATATTTCTGCAGATTGGTCTTGGAGGGTGTCTTATGTGGAGGATAGTTTGAATAGGTCGAAGGAGCGCATCATTGCAAACGGTTGTTATTTCGAGCCGGAGAAGGTGGATCGGCTTATGGAAGTCTCAAAGGAGCCGGAGCTGGCGGAGTATTTTGAAACAATCAAGCCGGTTGCGTATCTGGATGATATCAGTACAAAAAATTTGTTAATCCATGAGGGACGGGTAACCGGCGTGATTGATATTGACTGGATGGGTGAGGGGGACAGGCTGACCTTCGTGGCATTGACGAAAATGGCGCTTATGAATATGGGCTGTGATACGGACTATGTGACCTATTTGCTTGACGAGATGTGTTTGACGGAAATGGAGAAAAAGGCCTTTGCGTTTTATACGTTACTGTGCTGTGTGGATTTTATGGGAGAACGGGGCATGTGGTTTGGGGATAAGCAGGTGCCGGTGAGTGACGAGATTGTGGAAACGATGAACGGGATTTATGAGAAGTTGTGGGAGGAGTATGAGACGCTGTTCTGATAGAATAGAATAGAGGTGTTTCATGGTGTGAAAGGACATAAAATACCGAAGTGAAACAAGGAAAGAGGGAATATCATGTTTGAGAAAGTGACAATTGAATCAGAATTGAGAAAAATGCTTGCTCTTGATTTTAACTGCAATGCAGACGATTTTGACAAAAAAGAAAACATCATCGTTGTTCCGAAGGAACTTCCGGGAAGGCGTGAGTATACGCCGAAGAAAGCGTTCTTTTCTATGGTCACTATGGGAAGAAATGTAGTAATCAATGCACCGGAGGAGATGCATGAGTGGCTGGTGAACTGGGGAAAAGGAAGAGAAGGCATCTGGCTGTTTGAACATCACAACCTGATGGAATTGGAAGAGGAGCTTACAAAGTACGGAAAGCGCTTGTGGCAAAGTCATCATATGTTTCTGCCGAAGGCACGGATGGAAGAGGTAGATGCTCTTGTAGAGATGCAGGCAACGAATAACGGCCTTAAGATACAGTGGTTCGAGCAGGAAGACATTCAGCCTTTGTACGGGCGGGAGGAGTTCCCGAATGCGCTGTGTGATTGCTTCAAACCGGAGCGACCGGATGTGCTTGCAGTAGGTGCGATGTATGAGGGGCAGATTATCGGCCTTGCAGGTTGCTCGGCGGATACGAAGCTGTTTTGGCAAATCGGAATTGATGTGTTACCGGAGTGGCGCGGAAAGGGAGTTGCGACGCTGCTGGTGAGGTTATTGAAAAACGAATGTTTCCGCAGAGGTGCGATTCCGTTTTACGGAACAAGCCTGTCGAATTTGGGCTCCTGGCATGTGGCACTGGGCAGCGGGTTTTATCCGGCGTGGGTAGAGATAGCGACCAAGGAGGTGTAGCATCGTAACATGGATTGGATGCACATGGGTTTGAAAAAGAGGAGACTTTTGCTGATTGTATCCGTTGTGGTAATGTTGCAGTTGGTGTATTACGGAATACGAGATGTTTATGAAGTGTGTGACAGGTTCTCCAAAGAGCCGGTCAGTGAAGAAACGTATGTGTCGGAAAAATTGCCGCCGGGTACGAAGGTGATTCATACCGGACACCGATACGGGAGTATACAGAGGAATAATCACGAGCTTATCGGCGGAGCTGTTATGAAATTTGTGTTAGGTATCGGTTTTTTTGTATGGTGCCTTCTTAAGTATCTGGAGGAAAGGCGGTTGACGGAGGAGGCAGAACGACAGCTGCGCAAAAAAAGAGAGATAGAAACGAACCTCATGTTGGATAAGGAAAAGCGGCTGGCAAAGTACCGGGGCGATGGGAAAGACAGTGATAGGGAGAAAGAATGCGACTAGTGGATTGAAAACGGATAAGAATACGGAAGGAGGGGATTTTGAACCCCTCCTTTGTGATACTCTGCTCTTGCAAACTTTCAAACTTTCTGTTATACTACCATTATTATGGGTTCGTGGGCTCTTGTGCACATGAAACCGAACGTGAATTAGTTTACAAGGCGCGGCGGGATGCCGGTTGTCTTGTTTGAAAGTGAGGATTTTGTATGGCAGCGGACCAGACAAAGATTAGAAATTTCTGTATTATTGCGCATATCGACCACGGTAAGTCTACCTTAGCGGACCGTATTATCGAGAAGACCGGTCTTCTTACCAGTCGTGAGATGCAGGCGCAGGTATTGGACAATATGGATTTGGAGCGTGAGCGCGGTATCACCATTAAGGCGCAGACTGTTCGTACTGTTTATAAGGCAAAGGACGGCGAGGAGTATGTGTTTAACTTAATCGATACGCCGGGTCATGTAGACTTTAACTACGAGGTTTCCCGTTCCCTTGCGGCGTGTGAGGGCGCGATTCTCGTGGTAGATGCGGCACAGGGTATCGAGGCGCAGACCTTGGCGAATGTGTATCTTGCGTTGGATCACAATTTGGATATTATGCCGGTCATCAATAAGATTGACTTGCCGAGCGCTGACCCGGACAGAGTAAAGAACGAGATTGAGGATGTGATCGGTCTGGAGGCACAGGATGCTCCGCTGATTTCTGCAAAGAACGGCATTAATATCGAGGATGTGCTGGAGCAGATTGTGGCAAAGATTCCGGCACCGCAGGGGGATGCCAATGCACCGTTAAAGGCACTGATTTTTGACTCCGTATATGATGCATACAAGGGCGTTATTATTTTCTGCCGTGTGATGGAAGGTAGTGTAAAGGCAGGCACCAGAATTCGTATGATGGCAACCGGTGCGGAAGCGGAGGTTGTGGAGATTGGTATTTTCGGACCGGGCCGTTTCATTCCGTGTGACGAGCTTTCCGCAGGTATGGTAGGTTACATTACCGCCAGCCTGAAAAATGTAAAGGATACCCGTGTGGGTGATACGGTGACCAATGCGAAGGAGCCGTGTGCCGAGGCATTGCCGGGGTATAAGAAGGTAAATCCGATGGTGTACTGCGGTATGTATCCGGCAGACGGTGCAAAGTATCCGGATTTAAGAGATGCATTAGAAAAGCTTCAGTTAAATGATGCGGCGTTGCAGTTTGAGCCGGAGACGTCTATTGCGTTAGGCTTTGGATTCCGCTGCGGATTTTTAGGACTTTTACACTTAGAGATTATTCAGGAGCGTTTGGAGCGTGAGTACAACTTAGACCTTGTGACCACCGCGCCGAGCGTAATATACAAAGTATATAAGACCAACGGCGAGGTCATCGAGATTACCAACCCGTCCAATCTTCCGGACCCGTCGGAGATTGAGCATATGGAGGAGCCGTTTGTTTCCGCGGAGATTATGGTGACTACGGAGTTTGTAGGTGCCATTATGACCCTTTGTCAGGAACGCCGCGGTATTTACCTCGGTATGGAATATATGGAGCAGACGCGAGCGCTCCTTAAGTACGAGCTTCCGCTTAACGAAATTATTTACGATTTCTTTGATGCACTGAAGTCCCGTTCCAGAGGTTATGCTTCCTTTGACTATGAGTTAAAGGGCTATGTACCGAGTGAACTGGTGAAGCTTGATATTTTGGTAAACCGTGAGGAAGTGGATGCCTTGTCCTT
>JAFTPY010000334.1 GCA_017463035.1 Lachnospiraceae bacterium | reverse complement strand
TTTCGACGAACAAATTTGTTACGGCCTTGCCAATCGTTTCGGCCTTCTTATGACCGGCGGCACCGATTTCCACGGTGCAAACAAGCCGAATCTTTATCTCGGCACCGGTCGTAATCATAATTTAAACATCCCGGAAACACTTTTAACTCCGTTATACGAACACCTGAAGGCAAAGAATGCATAGTTTTTAAACAAAAGGGACACTCGAGAAATGATTCTGTTTGAATCACTTCATCAAGTGTCCCGTTTTCGTACCTTATTACGATCGATTACTTCGCCTTTGCTTCTTCTTCCATCGGCTTTTCTACTTCTACAATCGCGCGCTTCTGCATCGGAATACGACAGTTCTTATTGTTACCGAATTCCACAATAATAACCTCATCCATAACATCAATTACCACACCGTAGAAACCGGCCGTCGTTAATACGCTGTCACCGATTGCGATGGATGCCATTAACTCATCCTGCTTCTTCTGCTGCTTCTTCTGCGGTCTGACTGCCATAAAATAGAACATCAAACCGAACACCGCAATTAAAACAACCCAATACAAAATGGTACCGGTCGGGCTCATCGGTGTAGCCGCATCCGTTGTTAAAAAGTAAAACATAACTTCCTCCTTCTTGTGCATTGCGCACGCTTAATCTTCTTCCCCTTGCAGAAAGCCCGCAAGCTTCTGCTTTTTATACTCGGAAAAACGCTTCTGCTCAATGGCTTCGCGTATTTCTTCCATCATTTTGTTGTAGAAATACAGGTTATGCGTCACTAAAAGACGCATGCCAAGCATCTCCTTCGCCTTTAACAAATGGCGGATATATGCTCTGCTGTAATGTTTACAAGCCGGACAACCACAGGTAGAATCCAGTGGTCTGTCGTCCAATTCATACTTGGCATTCAAAAGAGTCATCTTACCGTGATTGGTATAAGCATTCCCGTGACGACCGTTCCGTGCCGGATATACACAGTCAAAGAAATCCACACCACGCTCTACCGCTTCCAAAATATTCTCCGGTGTCCCGACACCCATCAGATACGTCGGCTTTTCAAGCGGCAAATACGGAACCGTCTCCTCCAAGATACGATACATCTCCTCGTGAGACTCTCCTACCGCAAGCCCGCCTAAAGCATAACCGTCCAAGTCCAGTTCGGAAATCCGCTTTGCGTGCTCGATACGGATATCCTCAAAGGTACCGCCCTGATTAATTCCGAACAGCATCTGCTTCGGATTAATCGTATCCTCCAGAGAATTTAAACGATCCATTTCCTTCTTACAACGCTCTAACCAACGCGTCGTACGGGCAACAGAATTCTCCATATACTCTCTTGTTGCCGGATGCGGCGGACATTCATCAAAGGCCATAGCAATGGTGGAGGCAAGATTCGACTGAATTTGCATACTCTCCTCCGGTCCCATAAAAATCTTGCGACCGTCTACATGAGAATTAAAATACACGCCTTCTTCCTTTATCTTACGAAGACCCGCCAACGAAAAAACCTGAAACCCGCCGGAATCCGTTAAAATCGGCTTGTCCCAATTCATAAAGCGGTGAAGACCGCCAAGCTGCTTTACTATCTTATCTCCCGGACGAACATGAAGATGATAGGTATTGGAAAGTTCCACATGTGTTCCTATCTCCTGTAAATCCATGGTAGAGACAGCACCCTTAATGGCTGCTGCCGTTCCCACATTCATAAACAACGGAGTCTGCACCGTGCCGTGAACAGTTACCAGTTCACCGCGCTTTGCATTCCCGTCTTTGCAAATCAAACGATACATGTTGCTCCTTTAACAGACTGCAAACTTCTCCAGGGTCTTCTCAAACGCAACATCCTCTCCGTGACTGTATACGGAAATAGGATTGGTCGATAACCCCAACACGCCGAGAAACGACTTTGCATCTACAATAATGCGGTTATACTTTGCATCAATATCAAAACTACATTTTGCGGCTGCATTTACAAACTCCTGCACAGCCTCCGGACTGTTCAAACGAATTAAAGTGTTCTTCATATGCTAAACCTCCTTGCACCGTGAAACAAAAATAAACGTTCCGTGAAGAAAACAACGGCTTTCCGCCGAGTTATATTTAGCAGTTATACCACTTATTTACAAATTCGTCAATACCCTTTTTTATTTCTGTCCCATATTATCCAGCATTCTGGAGGCCGTCGGTAAATACACATTCGGAAGTTCCATATTCGGCTTGCCGAACAAAAGCCCCGCATAATCCGAGCATACCTTGGAAAACACTTCCGCTGTATACTTCACCTGCAGCTGCATTGCCGCAAGATCAAACAACACCGGCATAATCGCATAACCCCAAGTCTCCCCCGTACTTTCCACAAGGCAGGACCGGTTTAAACATTCCGGAGTAATCTCGTAACGGGCACCGGTTACAACATTCTCGCATACAACATGAACAAAGTTCTTCTCATCCTTCTCATAAAGCAGTGTACACTGCTCTCTCTGCACAGCAATATCCTTTTCCACCGAAAGAACGGCATTTCCGTAAAAACGACTCTTGGCTGCACCGTCACCGCTCGTCTTTGCCTCTTTCAAAATTTCGACAAGGCGGTCTATACTGGTCTGGTCCAAAACGTCGTTGCCAATCTTCTCTTTTCGTTTCAAGAAACTGACCAGAGCGTCAATTTCTTCCTGCGAAAGTAATGTCCTGTTATCAACCATAGCGTTCTCCTTTCCGTATATTACTCACGACCACAACATATCTGTAATATAACCAGTATAGCAAAAAGCCGTCTTTCCGTCAATGAAGAACGCCTAAAAAGTCACTTTTTTCCCACACTTTTCTTCAAATTATCATTCGCCGGATTGTTAAGCAACACTCCGTTCTCCCCAAACCGGGATCCGTGGCAAGGACAAT
Organism: Lachnospiraceae bacterium; assembly: GCA_017463035.1. Classification (GTDB taxonomy): domain Bacteria; phylum Bacillota; class Clostridia; order Lachnospirales; family Lachnospiraceae; genus SIG307. Next base: position 2,009 of record JAFTPY010000334.1, on the reverse strand, counting down.
CCCAACTATGCTCCTCTTTATTCCACTTTAAGGCACACCCCAAATGCGGGCATCGTTTTTTCGAAAAAGAAAGCAACCCCAAAAGTGATTCCCCCATATTTACCGCCACCTGCAACGTCAACGCGGGACGTGAAGGTGAAAACAACGTTTTATATTCACTTCTCTTTTCTAAAACCAAATCTGCCAAAAGCATCCCCGCCGTCATAGCAGAAGTCATCCCCCATTTATTGAATCCTGTAGCCACATAAATATTATGACTACCCTTCGAATATTTCCCGATATAGGGAATTCCGTCCGGACTCATGCAATCCTGAGCCGCCCAACGGCAAACCTCCTTCGTGCCCGGATAAAAACGTTCCGCAGCTCCTCTAACTTCCGTATAACTTCCGCCCTGCTTTCCGGTGCGATGACTCCCCCCACCCAACAATAAGCAGTCTCCCGCATTGCGAAAGGAAAAGCCTTTTTTATCCTCATCTACATACATTCCCGGCAATTGAGGCGCACCTTTCAGTGCAGAAACATATGAACGATGCTGGTAGAGCTTCATAAAATAGGCTCCGTGCTTATTCAGCATAGGAAAATGGGTCGCAATCACTATTTTCTTTGCAAGAATCGTTCCTCCCCCGGACAGCAACACCTTCCGCCCCCCTGTCTTTCCTAAGCAGGCTCCGAAGCCGATTACTTTTGTATGTTCGTAAATATTTAAATTCTTCGTAATCTCCGCCAAAAACTTCAAGGGATGAAACTGTGCCTGTCGAGGAAAACACACCGCCCCACAGGTTCCGAAAGGCAAAGGCAAATTATCCTTAAAACCCGCATCGGCATGTATCTTTTCCAGGACCGATAACTCACGTTCCAGCTTCAGCCGTTTCTGTACGGAATACACAAAATTGTCCTTTTCTTCAAAATCGCAGGGAATTCTTTCACATAACATCCGATAATAATCAAGCGCTTCCTGATTTGCCGAATAATACCGGGCCGCCGCCTCTAAACCGTACCTGTCGGCAATCTCATGATATAGCAATCCGTGCTGTGACGTAATCTTTGCCGTAGTATGTCCCGTAACCCCTTCCGCAACCTTTCCTGCCTCTACCAGGCAATACTCCACACCGTACTTCTGTAAAAAATGTGCGCACAGAATACCGGCCATTCCGCCTCCCACAATCAAAACATCCGTCTTCTTATCTCCCTCTGATTTCGGAAATGCATTGAAAGCCACTTCCTTTTCCCATAATGACCGCATCGTTGCCTCCTGCTTCGTCTTTCCTAATAATTTTATCTTTTCTAAAAAGCAGGAGTAGTATATCCCAACCTTGGAAATACTATCCCTCAACCGGAATCGCAATCATACCACATCGTTTTTGGAAATTCCCATCGGATTCTCTACACTTCTTAATCTTGGCTTTGAAACGCAGCAAGCCCCTCCTTCGTTTGCCTTATGCACTCACCCTCACAACATCAGACAATGGTTTCCACCCCTGTGTCATCCCGAAACTCCGTCATATACGGGCGGAAGCGAAGCGGAAGATTATTCCTCTGTAGTGCAGCATTCTCCCTCTCGGCGATGGCAATCCTGCGGTGAAAAATCTTCCAAAGCGCTCCGTACGTATCCTCCTCTGTATAAGCCCCGGAAAACTCCCGGTACTCATCCATGTTTAACCGGTAAATAAACCAGGAAGCTCCCGGGCTGTGTACGCCCGCAATATAACGCTTCTCATCCAAAATAATAAAATTCTCTCCGTTCATGCGGTCGGAGAAATGTTCCATCAAATCCCCCATTATATTATTCTTAGGCGCATAACGGGCTACCAACAGACCGTTTTCCTGTTCATCAAACCTCAGAAACCCCTTTAAATGATGGGACTCGTTATCATAGTTCCGAACTGCCTCAAACATACGCATCACCCAGGGATTCCCGTAGCTTCTGCATGCTCGCGGCCCCTCCCGGTATGCATAGATTAAAAAGCGGTAAATCATTTCTCCCTTCTCCGCATCCTGAGACAACAATG